>NZ_JAAOTI010000059.1:0-14078 GCF_011297315.1 Catellatospora chokoriensis | reverse complement strand
AGTTATACACAGTTAGCCCGCAGCAGTTCACAACCCCTACGCTGTTGATGCTTTGCCAGGACTCCGACCAGCACGTCCGGGAATCCGCCCAGGAAGCCCTCGGCGCGGTCGGCGGGCCGGCTGCCGTCGACGCATTGCTGGCGCTCGCCGCCGACAACGACCCGCAAGTGAGGGTGCGCGCCGCCGGAGCACTCGCCAGGGCGGCCGACTCAGATCCGCGGGTCCCGCGACACCTCGTGTCGCTCGCACAGGACACCGAGGCCGAGGTGCGGGCGGCCGTCATCAGCGGCCTGTCCAGCGCCGCGGGCGAGCTCGCGCGGTGGGCGTCGCTCGTGGTCAGGCTGGCGAACGACCCGGCTCCGGTGGTCCGTCTGCGGGTCGCGGTCGCCGCACGCCGCCTTGCACCCGAGGCTGCTCCAGACATCCTCGGCCGATACGTCCGCGACCCTGATGCGCGCATACGCCGGGTCGCCGGTGCCGAACTGGGCCGGTTGAGCGGCCCAGCCGCGCGCTGACCTGGCGGCCGACAGCGCCCAGCAGGTGAATGCGGAATCCGTACGCCCGCCGAACCACATCGGTCGATACGCTGGCCCGCATGGCCATCGCTCGCTTGCCCCTCATCGCCATCGACTGTCCCGATCCTGGTGCGCTCGCCAGGTTCTACGGCGCGCTGCTCGATGGGAAGGTCGACGTCTCCGCGGACCGGGCTTCGGTGTGCCCCGAGGACGGCCAGTGCATCGCATTCCACCGGGTGGTCGACCACACGCCGCCGACGTGGCCGAGCCAGGAGCGACCCAAGCAGATGCACCTCGACATGCTCGTCGACGATCTCGACGCCGCCGAGGAGGCAGTGATCGATCTCGGTGCGACCAAACACCAGGACCAGCCTGGTACGTCGTACCGGGTCTTCCTGGACCCTGCGGGTCACCCGTTCTGCCTTTGCCTGGAGTGATCCAGACGGGAGCCCCGGGCCTGAAGTTCGCGACATCTGAGGCGATGAGCTGCTGTCCCGAGTTCGACCCGTCGGGTCATGCCCGCCACGAAGGACAGCGCAGCGAACACCTCCCCGAGGTTTGCGGAAGCTCGCCGAGGTGAACGAGTCCGTCGGCAGCGCGGAGGGGTACGCCGAGGTGATCTCGGGCGGGATCGCGAGGTAGTCGGAGACCCGGAGCGAATCGAAGCCGAGGTCCTCCGCCCGAACGGCGAGCGACGCGATCGAGCTGGCGGAGGCAGTGGCTCCGTAGTTTCCCAGATGGATACCGATCTTCACCGACGGTCTCCCCGTTCGACGGGCGTGGCCTCAGGCGCGTTCAGCCCACGATCCCGGCAAGGATCACCATTTCATGCAGTGCATCTCCTCGACGTTCAAGCTGGTTGCTAAGCCTGCTCGAGGTCCGAGAACAACCCGATGAAGGTGGCCTGCGCCCCCGCGAGGGCGCCGAAGACATCAGCGGCGACGGGCGTCGCGACCGCGGCGGAGGCGTCGTCGTAGCTGTCGAAGTAGAGGTCGAGCGTCCGGTAAGCGGGCGTGGCGGTGCCGTCCTCTTTCGGCCACACCTTTGCAGACTCGAGTCGCCGCAGCTTCGGGAGCTTCTTCGCGGCCGCTTTCACGTCCGCGTAGGCGCGCTCGAAGTCGTCGGGGTTCGCCGGGTTGTCGATCATCAACGTGATCTTCGTGGGCACGACACCCTCCTCCTACGTCCCTGGACGACCGCTCTCGGCGCACGGCCGGTGCACGGCCGTATCGCCTACCGACAGCCTAGGGAAGTGCGGCTTTGAGTGCGGGAGATGCCGGAACTCGGGGCCCGACGAGCCGAGCCCGCAGGCGCGACCGCGGCCGGTCGGGACGGTCTTGGCGGACTTCACCGTGGGTGTCCGGACTCCGGAGCCGTCGTTGTCGCCGGCGGTGGCGGTGGCGGTGGCGGTGGCGGAAAGTAGGTTCGCTGGACCAGCGCGATGACCGACCTGACCGCGATCGCACCGATGAGCGCGGTGAGCAGGAGTGCGATCAGCCAGCTCAGTGCCTGTTGGGCGGGTGGCCGTTCGACGGCCAGCCAGCGTATCGCGAGCGTCGCCACGGCTGCGTAGGAGAACGTGAAGGCCCAGAAGCCTGGTGTGAAGGGGGTTCGCAGGTAGATGGGGATCAGGCGGATCTGTGCCAGGGTCATCAGGATGGTGTAGCCGGCGAGGCCGAAGGCAAGGGTGTCCGGCGCCGGGGTCAGTGCGAACCAGGCCAGTCCGGCGACCGGGGCGGGCGCGACCTCGATGGCCATGGTCGGGACGAGCGGCGTCGGGAGCGGGGGTCTGAAGAACAATCGTTGCAGCATGAGCGAGCCGATCACCAGCCAGCACACGATGCCGATACCGAAGCACAGCCGCCCGAGGCCGGGCTGACCGACCGTGGTCGCGGCGGCTGACGCGACCAGCCCACCCGCTACGGTCGGCAGGAGGTAGCCGGGGTGGAACTTGTCCTGGTCGGGGGCGCCTGTCATCCATTGGCCGGTGAGCCAGCCACCGAGCCCGATGACCACGACGAGTGCGACGTCGACGACGACTGTCGCGGTTCGGGGGGCGTAGGAATGCAGTCCGACGCCGAGTTGCATCGCGACGATCGCGATCACGCTGACGAAGGGGCTCAAAACCGGGTCCCGCAGATCGGCCATCAGCCGACCCCTGGTGGTGGTCACCCGGGCCAGATAGCCGACCAGCAGCACGAGCCACACCGCGGCCGCGAGCACGTACAGCGCGGCGGACACGCCTCGCGGCGCGTTCGCTGTGCGCGAGAGCACGAGCCAGGTGCCCGCCAGGCCCGTGAAACCGAAGGGTGCGGCGAAGAAGTTCGGCGGAGTGCGGCTCAGGATTCCCATCTGCTGCTCCCCCGGCTCGCGAGATGGGGCACACGCACGGGCCGCGCGGGTGGGAGATCATGACGACGTGCGAGGCACCGTCGACGGCCACCGTCTGCTTGGCTCCCGCGCGCTGCGCCATGAACGCGTGGACCTGCGCCGGGATGTTCTTGTCGAGGCTTGCGTAGATGAAGCCCGTTGCCTACTGGGCTTTGGCTGTCGCTGCGAGAAAGTCGTCGACGGTGAGCGTCGCGTGCGAGATCAGCGGATAGCGAAGGATCATCGCGTCGTAGGCGACCCGGCCGCCGGCCGCCGCGGTGGCGTCGACGAACGTCGTGACGTGGTAACCGCGCTCCATTGCCGTGCGTGCGGTCGACTCGACACACATCGTTCCGACCATCCCCGCCACGGCCACATACTGCACACCGTGCTGTCGCAGCTGAGTGTCGAGATCGGTCGTCGCGATCACGTCGATGTTCTTGTGCGGCGACACCACTATCTCTCCGGCACGCGGTGACAGATCGGGGTGGAAGTCCGCGTTCCAGGTGCCGGCCTCGAACAGGCGGTTGTCGTACATCTCCTGCTGGATTCCGCAGATGTACTGCCAGCTCGTGTAGTCCTCCTCCGTGAAGGACATGGGTGCGAAGAAAACCGGCATGCCCTGTTCACGGGCACCGGCAAGCAGACACTTCAGGTTCTCGAACGTCCCGATACGATCGAATTCCTCTTTGAACTCGCTGTAGCTCTTGCCTTTCTCCGAGAACACTTCGTTGACCGTGTCTATGAGCAGGAGACCTATCCGTCCGGACTCATATGCCGTGTTCACCATGTTCAGCTCCTCATGAACCAAGACTGACGATCTTTGGCCGTCTCCTCATGGTGCGCTTGCTATGACGATCCGGCCGGGGGTACCACCAGATCCGTCATCTGCACGCAGATGCGCCGTAGCGGTCAAGATTTCGTATGCTTTGTCCGATTAAATACGCTATGTGGCGATCATCTCCCTTCAGGCCGTCGAGCCAAGCGGCAGTTCGAAACACGAAACACCCTGCTTCGTGCCTGATACGTTTCCCGGATGGCCGCTACGCCGCCCTGCGGCGGCTGGCACTGGAAGGAATGGGGTGCCGAGTTCACCGGCACGGCCTTGTTGCTCTACATCCTGGTCACCGCGCGCTACGGGACTGTCCGCGCCGGTTTCGACCCGCTCGCGCAGCTGGCCATCGTCGGCACAACAGCCGCCGTTGTCGGCGTCGCGGTGGCGGTGAGCCCGCTGGGCGCGCGTTCGGGCGGGCACCTCAACCCGGCCCTGACCTTCGGCCTGTGGCTGCAACGTGTCGTCTCCACCTCTGATCTGGGCGCGTATGTCGTGGCACAGTGCGCCGGAGCGGTCCTCGGCGTGGCGGCCGCGCGGATGTGGGGACCTGCCATCGCGGGCCGCCAGGTGAACTGGGCGGTCGTCGAACCGCGCGCACGCCTGTCACCGCCGCAGCTCGCCCTGGTGGAGGCCGCAGCGGTGGGCGGCATCTTCGTGATCGTGTTCGTTCTGCTGGCGAGCGCCAGGTACCACCGGTGGGCGGCGCCGGTGTCCGGGCTGGTGCTGGTCGCCGCGGTGTGCGCCGCCGGACAGGTCAGCGGGGCGGGGTTCAATCCGGCGAGGGTGCTCGGCTCTGACGTGATGGCGGGCGCGCTACGCCCTGAGCACTGGATCTACTGGGTCGGCCCGATGGCCGGCGCCGCGGTCGCGGCGGCTGTGGCGGCAGGCTGTCGTCGCAGGCCCGTCACGGGCAAGTTGCGTCATGACGCATCGATCCGCTGCTGGATGCGATGCGATCTACCGCATGACCGCCTACTGCCTCAGGACAGGTCCTGAACCGGACTTGAGGGCATCCGATTCGGCATCCGTCGGGCCTGCACCCGCCTCCGCTATACGATTGTGTGGCGAATCCGCACTTATCAGACATCGACGTCGTCGCGCCGGTCGGCGGCCAGGTGGCGGCAGCCATGGGTTCGCCACTTCCGCCGAGGCATCTGGAGCGAATCATGGTCCCTGTACGGCACCTGACCGCGACAATCGACGGCCAGCAGCTCTTCTACCGCGAGGCCGGGCCGTCCGGTGCACCGACGCTGGTGCTCCTGCACGGCTTCCCGACCAGTTCGCACATGTTCCGCAATCTGATTCCGGCGCTGGCGGACCGCTACCACGTGATCGCGCCCGACCACCTCGGCTACGGCGCGTCGGCGCAGCCCTCGGTCACCGAGTTCGACTACACGTTCGACGCCCTGGGCAGCCTCACCGCCGGGCTGCTCGACCACATCGGCGTCGACCGGTTCGCGATCTACGTGCACGACTACGGCGCTCCCGTCGGCTGGCGCCTGGCTATGCGCACGCCCGACAAGGTGACCGCGATCATCACCCAGAGCGGCAACGCCTACATGGAAGGGTTCGTCGAGCCGTTCTGGAAGGGCCTTTTCGCGTACGCCGCCAATCCCAGCCCCGAGACGGAGCCGGCCGCACGCAAGGTGCTGACCCTGGACGCCACCCGCTGGCAGTACCTCAACGGCGCAGCCGACCCCAGTCTCGTCAGCCCTGACAACTGGCTGCACGACCAGGCGCTGCTCGACCGTCCCGGCAACGACAGGATCCAGCTGAAGCTGTTCCACGACTACCCGACCAACATCGACGGATATCCCAAGCTGCAGGAGTACTTCCGCAGCAGCCAGGTGCCACTGCTCGCGGTCTGGGGCGCCAACGACGAGATCTTCGGCCCCGACGGCGCCCGAGCGTTCCAACGCGATCTACCCGATGCCGACATCCACCTGCTGGACGCGGGGCACTTCGCGCTCGAGACCCACCTCGACGCCATCACCGGCTACATCCGCGGTTTCCTGGGCAACCTGCCCGCCAAGAGCTGAGAACGCCAGCTCAGGCCGCGGCCGTGCCTTCGTGTCCCCGCGCCCGAAGACGTGCCAACTCCTCGTGCAGCGGCGCCAGCACGTCCCGCAGCTCCTCGGCCGAGTACCGGGGTGTGATGTGCTGCTGGCAGTTCCAGTCGAACGCGGCGACCGTGACGATCACTGCCCGCTCGACCTTGGCCCGGTAGCCGGCCACCGTCAGGGCTTGCGCCGCCGACGGGTCCTCACGCACGTCGATGACGTTCGCGCGGCCGAACACCTTCAACCGCAGCTGTCGCGGATAGTCCATGAAGAACACGCTCACCCGGTCGTCACCGGCGATGTTGCCGGCGCTGATGTACTGACGGTTGCCCCGAAAGTCCGCCCAGCCGAAGGTGTGCTCGTCCAGGACCTTGACGAACCCGGGCGGCCCGCCCCTGAACTGCACATACGGCCAGCCGGTGTCGGAGGTGCTCGCCAGGTAGAAACCGTCGCGCAGCCCGATGAACTCGGCCTCGAATTCGGTGAGCGGATCCCGGGGCTCCGCGCCGGCGGGCGACCCCGGCACCTCGGAGCCGAGCCGCTCGACGGCCGCCCGGCTGCCGTAGCGCTCCTGCGCGTCGCGCACGTGCCGGGTGAAAGCGATCGAGGAGTAGTTCTCGCTCATTCCTCACTGTGGCATGCGATGGGTGACGCGCGATCAGGAGTTCGCGTTCAGGGCGCCGGGGACTCAGTCGAACAGTGCGCTTCTCACCAGGCGGGTCAGATGTGCCTGCAGGTGCTGAGGGCTCATCCGCGCGACCGGCCCGACACCGACGATGTACCGGCAGAACGTGACGCCGATCAGCACCGCGGCGAGCAGATCGACCCGCACATCGGCGTCCTCGCCGGTGATCACCTGCTTATAGGAGCCGGCGGTGCGGTCCAGCATCGCGCGGTAGAGACCGACCGCGGTGTGTTCGTTCGATGCCGCGCTGCGCAGGACCGCGACGAGCGGGTCGGTTCTGAAGCTGTGCTCCATCCGGTCGACGTAGGCGGCCGCGACCCGCTCCGGCAGCGTCTGCGGATCGCCGTCGACGACGCGGTCGACGTCGCGGGTGCCGGGCACGGCCGCCAGGAACAGCTGCTCCTTGGAGCCGAACTGACGCATGACCAGGCCGTGGGTGACGCCGGCGCGTTCGGCGATGTCGCGGACGGTCGCGCGGGTGTATCCGCGTTCGGCGAAGGCCGCTCGTGCCGCCTGCAGGATCAGGTCCCTGTTGCCCTCGGGATCCCTGCGGCGGCGGCGCCGGGGCTCGGCAGCGCCGTCGGGCGGCGTGTTCTGCTGTGACATACGCCCTAATGTACACGTGGTCATTAAGAGAATGCGCAGCTCAGATTCATTGTTGACCAGTTGGTAAGCAACGAACGGAGACCTTGATGAGAACCCGCGAGCCGCTGTCGGTCATCGAGACCACCCTCGCCCACGACGTCTACCGCAGGTCCAGCACGCTGCTGAGCGAGGCGGCCGGGAGCGCGCCGCTGTCGGCACTGCGCACGCTGCGCGACTTCATCGTCGCCAACCTGCACCACCACCACGAGACCGAAGATCACATCCTTTGGGCCACGCTCAGCACGGTGGACCCCGAAGCCGCCCGCGCGCTGGCGGACCTCGGCTTCGAACACGAACAGCTCGACACCGCGCTGCAGACATTGGCCCAGGTCCGGCTGGCCGAGGAAGCCGACCGCCCGGTCCTGGCGGACGCGGCGGCGGCCGTGCGCGACCTGCTCCACCTGCACCTGGCGCACGAGGAACCCATCCTGCTGCCAGCGCTGCGCAGCCGGCTCAGCGAGCAGGCCTGGGAAGAGTTCGCAGGCCAGGTGATGGCGACATCGCCGGCAGAAGGCGCCGAACTGATGATCGGTTTCCTGGACCAGGTCGGCGAACCATGGCAGGTCGATCTCGTGCTGCGGAACCTCCCCGAGCCCGCCAGGGCTGCCCTTCCGGCGATTCGCGAGAGCGCCGAGCAGACACTGCGGCTACTGGAGCGGCCGAACATCGCACAGCCGGCCGGCCGCTGAGGCCGCGGGACCTGACAACGACGGCCGACGACCCCGTCGGCCGACCATCAGAGCGGCGGATGCCGCAGACGGAGATTCGATAATGAGCAAGCAGCTTGAAGGCAAGACGGCCGTGGTGACCGGTGGAACGACCGGGATCGGGCTGGGCGCCGCGAAGCGGCTCGCCGAAGAGGGAGCGCATGTCTTCCTGATCGGCCGCCGCAAGGAACAGGTGGACGCGGCCGTGGCGGAGATCGGCGCCGACGCGACGGGGCTGGTCGGTGACGTCACCTCGTCAGACGATCTTGATAGGTTGTACGAAGCCGTCAAAGCACGAGGTCAGGGCCTGGACATCGTCTTCGTGAACGCGGGCGGCGGCGAGTTCGCCACCCTGGAGCAGGTGACCGAGAAGCACTTCGACGACACGTTCGGCCTCAACGTCAAGGCCCTGCTGTTCACCGTCCAGAAGGCGCTTCCGCTGCTCAACGAGGACGCCTCCGTGATCTTGAACGCGTCGACGGCGGCAACCCGCGGCGCCAAGGCCTTCGGGGTCTACGGTGCCTCCAAGGCCGCCGTCCGCGCCCTGGCACGCACGTGGGCAGCCGAGCTGGCGGAGCGAAAGGTGCGGGTCAACGCCATCAGCCCCGGACCGATCGAGACTCCCGGCATCACCGGCCTCGCCCCGGACGCGGCCGCCGCAGACGAGCTCAAGGCCGAGTTCGCCAGATCGATCCCGCTCGGCCGCATGGGCCGCCCCGAGGAGGTCGGCAACGTCGTGGTGTTCCTCGCCTCCGGAGCCAGCAGCTTCATGACGGGGGCCGACGTGTTCGTCGACGGCGGCCTCAACCAGGTCTGACCACCGCCTCAGACAGCCGCGACGACAAGGCGGAGCCGGGCACGGGCCCGGCTCCGCCCCGCTCCGCGCGCCCGCCGCGGCGCGCCGTTCACGCGTTGACCGCCAGGCTCCGGGTAACCCCACGGCGCTGCAGGTGCTGACGCGCATGGATCAGCGCGGTGATGCCCTCGCCCACCGCCGCACCGAGCTGCTTGGTCGAGCCGGCCCGCACGTCGCCGGCGGCATAGACGCCGGGCATGCTCGTGGCGAGCATGTCGTCGGTGGTGACGAACCCCCACTGGTCCAGGCGCAGGCACTGCCGCAGGAAGCCGGTGTTCGGGTCCATGCCGATGTAGACGAAAGCGGCCGCCGGGCGCCACGTCAGCAGCTCGCCGGTGACAGCGTCACGGGCGGTGACCTCGTGCAGCTTGCCGGCTTTCGCGGTCAACGCGGTGATCTCGGTGTTGGTGTGCACGGTGAACTCGGGATGCTCGGCGATCTTGTTCTGTACCAGCGGGGAAGCCTTCAACTCCGACGAGTGCTCGACGATACGGACCCGCTCGGCGAACTGCGAGAGGAACATGGCCTCCTCCAGGCCGGAGTTGCCCCCGCCGACGACCAGCAGTTCGTCGGCACCGCGGTAGAACGGCCCGTCGCAGGTCGCGCAGTAGTGCACGCCGGCGCCGATGAGTTCCTCCTCGCCGGGCAGCCCGAGTCGGCGGTAGGAGGAACCGGTGGCCACGATCGCCGCGCCCACACACAGCTGCTGACCGCTGCTCAACGGGAGCGTCACGTCCTCGCCGTCGAGCGCCGGCTCCCCCACCTCCACAGCCGACACCAGCTCGACACCGTAGCGGCGACTCTGTGCGATGAATCTGGCGGCGAGGTCCGCGCCGCCGATACCCTCCGGAAATCCCGGGTAGTTGTCGATGAGCTGGGTGGCCCCGGCCTGACCGCCCAGCGCGCTCCTGTCGACCACGACGGCGTCGATGCCCTCGCGGGCGGCATAGATGGCCGCGGCCAGGCCCGCCGGTCCGCCACCGATGATCGCCAGATCGTAGAAGTCGCGCTCGGCACGCAGGTTCAGGCCCAGCTTCGTCGCGATCGCGAGGTTCGGCGGATTCACCATCATCGCGCCGTCGTCGAACACGACCGCGGGGATGGTCTGACCGCCGTTCTGCAGCCGCTGCACGTCGGCCCGGGCTCGCGCGTCCTGGTCGATGTCGACCCAGTCGTAGCGGGCACGATGCTCGGTGAGGAACTTCTTGACGCGTCGGCAGTCCGGACACCAAGGAGCCCCATAGACGGTTATCTTCGTCACCACACCCCTCCACCTGAGCGTGCGCCGCGTTGCGTCAGGACTTCAGGAAGGCCAGCAGGTCGGCGTTGATGGTCTCGGCATGCGTGGTCGGCATCCCGTGCGGGAAGCCCGGATACGTCTTCAAGGTGCTGTTCTGCAGGAGTTTTGCCGACAGCGGCGCCGAGTCGGCGTACGGGACGATCTGGTCGTCATCACCGTGCATCACCAGAACCGGAACCGTGATCTTCTTCAGGTCCTCGGTGAAGTCGGTCTGGGAGAACGCGACGATGCCGTCGTAGTGCGCCTTGGCTCCGCCCATCATGCCCTGGCGCCACCAGTTCTCGATGATCGCCTCGGAAGGCTGCGCGCCGGGGCGGTTGTAACCGTAGAACGGGCCCGAGGGCAGCGCGCGGTAGAACTCGGACCGGTTGGCGGCCAGCTGTGCCTGCAGGTCGTCGAAGACGCTCTTGGGCAGTCCGCCGGGGTTGGCCTCGGTCTGCACCATCAGGGGCGGAACCGCGGACATGATCGCCGCTTTCTGGACGCGGCTCTCACCATGCCTGGCGATGTAGTGCACGACCTCGCCACCGCCCGTGGAGTGGCCCACGTGTACGGCGTCTCGCAGATCGAGGTGGGCGGTCACCGCAGCCAGATCGTCGGCGTAGTGATCCATGTCGTGACCGTCGGAGGTCTGGCTGGAACGCCCGTGTCCCCGGCGGTCATGCGCGATGACTCGGTAGCCGTGGTTCAGGAAGAACAGCATCTGCGTGTCCCAGTCGTCGGCCGACAGGGGCCAGCCGTGGCTGAACACGATCGGCTGACCGGTGCCCCAGTCCTTGTAGAAGATCTCCGTGCCGTCTTTCGTCGTGACCGTTCCCACCCGAAGCCTCCCGAACTAAACGCGCATGGCTCATGACTCAGCGTAGCCATCGGTGAGATATCGCGTGCGGTTACCCGCCGCCCAGGAAAGCCCATCCGGAGCAAGATCGTCCTACCCTTTCACCGCCGTGCGCACGCGCCACGACCCGCGCACGTACGCCCTGACGCCGTAGACCGGGCCGTCCCGCGAATGCTCAGGCCACCGCCCCTATCGCGGCCTACGCTCGTATTGACCACCTTCCCGACGGACGGTCGCCGTAACTCCGACCTCGGGACGCTGTCCTGTTCGTGGAGGGACGACGCGATGGACGCCGATACTGCGGTCAGGGATGCCATCGAAGAACACTGGCGGGCCTCAGAGTCCGGTGACGCTGACGCCGAACACGCCATCTACGCCGAAGACGCGATCCTCCACTATCCCCAGTCAGGCGAACGCTTCCGCGGCTGGGCCACTATCCGGGCGCAACGAAACGGGCACCCCGCCGATCGGCACTTCACTGTCGTCCGGATAACCGGCAGCCAGAATCTGTGGGTCAGCGAATGCGTCATCACCTACGACGGCAGGCCCACGCACTCGGTCAGCATCATGGAATTCGACGCCAAGCGGGTGGTGCGCGAAACGCAATATTTCGCCGATCCCTTCCCAGCCCCCGCCTGGCGAGCAGCACTGGCAGAGCCGGAGCCGGGCCCGTGACGCTGCCAAACCCTGACCCGCCATCGCGTCGAGCGCCGCCCACGGCCCGGGATAGCGGCCAGCTCTGACCCGACGTAGACGTCAAGCTCGTTGCGCACCGATCTCTCCGCCCCCGGCAGACGCGGTCGTCGTCGGCGACCACCGCGCCGTCGCGTACGACCGGTAGCGGAGAGCAACCAGCGATCCGGCCCGTTAGTTGACTGATCAGGCCGTCATCGCCCGGGTCACCCTGCCGGGTCTCGTGTGCAGCGGCGCGCTCGTCCGCCTGGAATGGGTGCTGACCGCCGGGCACTGCGTCGACGCGCTGCGGCCATACCGCATGCGGGTCGCGCTCGGCGGCAGCACCGTCGCCACTTCCTGAGCGGGGTCCCGGCCGCCGCCGGGACCCCACCCGGTGTCCCTGGCACCTCGGGCAAACGGACATGCGGTCGACTGCCCTGGCGACGGGCGCGCGGACGGTACCGTCCAGGCGTGGTCCCACGAATCCTCTTCCGGATTGCGGTCGTCTGCGTGCTGGTCGCGGCGACGTTGACGGCCGGTGCCTGGATCGGCACCGCACAAGGCCTCGACCCAGGCCCGGGCAGTCTGCGGTTTCCGGTGATGCTCGCGGTGACGGCCGTGCCGATCACGGTCGTCGGGTTGCTCGGCTGCACCGGCGGCTTCCGTCTCGTGTTGGCATGTGTCGCCTGGGCTGTGCTGTCGTTCGGGCAGCTCACGATAATGATGGCAGCCTCCGACGCGGTGCTGGGAGAGCGCGGACGTCCGGTCACGGCGACGGTGACCCAGCTCGTCGGCCACGACCTGTCCGAGGCCGACGGCGACTACCTGTACCGGGTCGCCGATCGGCAGGGCAGGCCGCTGGCCGGCCTGCTGCGCACCCCGCACCAGCACGGCATCGGCAGCGCTGTCACCGTGCTGGTCGACCCGGCGGGCTGGGCTCATCCCACGGAGCCGTCGACTTACGCGGAGGGCACCAACGGGGTGACGCTGCTGGTCCTCGCCGGCATGTTCGGCGGCCCGGCCACCGTGCTCTACGTGCTGTCCTGCCTGCCCGCCGATCGTCGGCGTGAGGACGACCGCGACGGCACCGGCCCGGCTCCGTGGCACCAGGACGCGTTCAACCAGGTCGTCCGCAGCGCGTGAGACCTCGGCGGTCGTGGCAGGCGGCGGCGCGGTGGGCGAAGGCGACCATCGGAGTCGACGAGTATCATTACGGCGTCGAGTGGAGGGTCAACGCGAAGTGACGGCAGGCCCACCACCGGCGAGCTATGTCACCACCACCTCGTCCCACAGGCCCACCGCTACGACGCTGTCGGCGCCGAAGCTCATGCTCCGGGCGGCCGCGGCGAGAGGTCATGCGGCCGTGATGCGGGTGAGTTCCAGAACGGGAATGGTCCGAACGCCCTCGGTCTTCCGCGCGTATTCGGCGAAGCCGGGGTAGCGGCGGGCTTGCTCGTCGTATCGCCGGTCACGTTCGTCTGCGGTCAGCTCCCGCACGGTGACCGGATAGGTTTCAGTGCCGCGCTCGACAGCGGCTTGGCCGGCCGAGATGAGGTTGTGGTACCAGTCAGGGTTCTGGGGTGCCCCGGCCTTGGACGCGAATACGTAGATCACGTTGCCGTCCGTCTCGTGCGGCAGGTACATCATCGGGTTGACGAGTTCGCGTCCGCTCTTGCGGCCCCGGTGATGGACGAGCACCATCGGGGCTCCGCTGAACGGTCCGCCGACCTGGCCCGCGTTCGCGCGGAACTCCTCGATCACTTTGGTGTTCCAGTCGCTCATCGTTGTGCCTCACCTTCTCGTACCCGTGGAAGTGCGAATCCATCCTCGCCGCTGATCGTGGCTGGCGCCAGGAAGCCGGGCCGCAGCCGACGCGGGCCTTGCGGCCGAATACATCACTGCCACGTCCCTGCCGATCGCGATCACCGACACGGTGCGGGTACGCGAACAGGCGCGGTTTCGTCCGCGCCGGTTCCGACCTGCCGGGTCGAGCGGCAGGCGCTGGTTGCTGACGGTGACGCCCGCCGGGGAGCGTCACCAGCGAGTGTCAGGCGCGCCCGGGTCTGCCGGGAACAGTGTCGAGCCCTGCTTCAGCTCAAGGGCCGTAGTCCGCTGATTTCGCAGAACAGGTCGCAGTCCCAGGCGTGGCCGGAGTCGATGTCGCAATGGGTGTTGACGTACGCCGCCCAGAGGCTGCCCAGGTCGACACCGTGCGTCGGTACGTCGCCCAGCAGATGGGTGATCGCGACCACGACGCGTTCGAGGAAGTCGATGGTGTCGTGCACCTCGGACGCGTTCAGCGGTTCCTTCTGAAAGTGGTTTCCGAGGTCGCTGCGATGCACGATCCGGTTGCGCCGTTGGGCAATCTCAGCGAGCCGGTGCTTGAGTGAGTCACCGGACACTGCGGTGCCCGGTGACTCCTGATCGACCCGGTTGGCGGTATCGCGCCACAGGTCGCCGTCGTACACCCAGCCGAATCCGGTGGCGATCTTGTCGGGATGCTGAAAGGTCTTACGGTGCAGCGACCGCAAGACGGCGTCGTATGCGCGCTCGAAGGGGTTGTGAACTGCTGCGGGCTAACTGTGTATAACC
>NZ_JAAOTI010000058.1:0-16289 GCF_011297315.1 Catellatospora chokoriensis | reverse complement strand
CTTACAAGCGGAGGGTCGCAGGTTCGAACCCTGCCACGCCCACCATCCAGGAGCAGGCATTTCGCCTGCTCCTGCTGTGTTTCATGGGATCTTTGGTCCCGGCAGGCTTCGCCGCCCTTGTCCGCTGCGAACCATAGTTTGCCGACGCTTATCGCACGGATATCGCACGCAAGATCGGCTATAGCTGGTGCGTCTGACCGGGCCGCCTAGTATCCGGCGTACAGGCCGGCTCGTCCGTCGCCTTCATGGCCACGCCGTCGAACAGCTGCTCTGAGCTGCTGTCTTGTTCTGCCTTAGCGGTTGAGGTTGGTCGTTGCACGGCCATGGAGGCATCTCTGACGGCCTGGAGACGGCCTGGCGTCATCCTCCTAACCACGTATTAGTCGCGGGCTGGGGTTGCCAGGCATGCGAGGTCAGCCGTTCGAGGAAGGGCAGCGACGGCCGGCGTTGGGTAGTGCCGTTGCTGCCCTTCACTGCTGTACAGCAACGGCGCCTCGGTGTCGCTGGCGCCTTCTCGTCATCGCACCCCGCCTGCTCGCGGCCGTGGACAGCGCACTGCGCTCACGCACTCCACCTGGCGAAATCGTGGTTCGTGCTGAACGGAGTGAATCGTAGGCCGCTCGACTGTTTCGCCGCGGTGGAGGTCTCGGCTAGAAACACTGATGTGAAGTCTTCGCCGATAACTCCACCAACGCGCGACTCTGGGCGAGTCCGGCTTTGGAGGTTCCCGTTCGCTCTAGCCGGTGTAGTTGTGGGTGGCGTCGCCGTCTTCGGAATCGCGGCGCTCTCCTTGTGGATGGGCCTCAATCGGCCCGATCTTGCAAACGTGCAGACATGGGAGGCGAAGGACAGCCTCGATCTGGTACGTATCGCGCTTGTGGTTACGGGGGGTCTTGGGGGTGTAGTCGCCTTGGTGGTCGCCTACCGAAAGCAGCGCGTCGCAGAAGATGCCAATCGACGAGAAGAAGAAGCGAGTCGCAGAGACGAAGCAAAGCTGTACAATGAGCGCTTTATCGCCGCGAGCCAGCTTATCGGGCACGACTCGGCGATGGTCAGAATGACAGGCATTCAGGCGATGGCCGGTCTGGCTGATGATTGGCTTGCAGGACGCCAGACATGTATCAATGTTCTATGCTCGTATCTCCGGATGCCCTACGATCACATCCCTGGTGACCACGATTTGGTGAGGGGCGAGCGTGAGGTGCGCCTTATCATCATCGGCATCATTAGCGAACACTTGCGCCGAGACTCCGCCGATTCTAAAAGCTGGCGAGGTTACGACCTCGATTTTAGTGGAGCGGTTTTCGATGGAGGCGACTTCTCGGGTGCTCACTTTGAGGGTGTCACATCTTTTCATGGAGCACTTTTTGTACGTTCAGAGGTCTCGTTTGTTGGCGCGACATTTTCTCATGGAACTACGAGCTTCATCGAGGCTGAATTTAGCGGATCACGCGTGCGGTTTGAGGATTCAAGTTTTGTAAGCGGCGGAGTCTATTTCGGTAGGGCAACGCTGTCCAAAGGTAGGGTTTCTTTCAGTGGAGCCAAGTTCAATGGTGCCGCGGTCGGGTTTAGTGGGTTTCTGCTAAGCGGTGGCACACTATCATTTGGTTCGGCTAAATTTACCGCCGGCCCTATAACGCTTAGTGGGGTGAGGCTCGAAGCTGGAGAGTTGACGTTCTGGGAATCCAAATTCATGGGGGCTATGGTCAGCCTCAGCGGAGCGCGCTTCGCTGGTGCCAACGTATCGTTTGTGGGTGCCGAGGTCTCAGATGGCGTCATTAACTTCAGCATGGCTGGTCTCACCAATGGGGTCATCAGGTTCGGGCACACTGCGTTTCTCGGTGGCGAAGTTAAGTTTAGTGAGATGCGATTCAATGGCGGCGAGATGGTGTTTTCCGATGCGCGTTTTGACTCGAGCTCGCTCTCATTCGACCGCGCGGTGTTCCAGGGCAGCACGGTGACGTTCACCGACACCGAATTCACCGGAGGTGGGATCGTCGATCTTTCGCGCGCCGTTGTACGCAAGTGTCCTCCGGTATTTGACAGCTGGATCGAACCGCCGAGAGGCTTAATAATGCCGCCACCGATGAAAGATTTCGCCGGAACGGAAACACCGCCTGTATTTGCCGAACAGGTGTCGGAAGCAATTGCTGCGGCTGATGCCAGCGAAAGCTGAGCTGCTCTAACCACGTGGAGGTCAGGCGAAGTTGAACGAGCACGCGGAATCGTCAAATATGGACGCCGGCTACACCTCAATACCGCCCTTTCGAACGTGGGCCAAACTTGATGTACCAGACAGCCTGTACCAGTCAATCCATGGGCTAAATGCGCTTCGCAGGAAGGCCAGTCCGATGGCTTGTGCAGCCGTGGTGTCCATTTTGAGCCGCGAAGCCGCTGCCGAAACCGGAGCTGTCGAAAACCTTTACTCCTTGTCCACCGGTGACACCCGGACCATTGCTACGCAAGCAGAAGGCTGGGAGGAATTACTGCCTGAATCGATGGGTCACTTTTTGGATCAGGTGAACGCATACGAGCTCATACGCGAGGCTAGCAAACAAAAGCTTCCAGTAACAGCGGGCCTTATTCGAGACATCCACAAAACTGTTTGCGCAACCCAAACACACTACACAGGGCACGTATTAGGCCCTGGTGGCATTCTCGCGCCAGTGAAGTTGCTCCTTAAGCATGGCGAGTACAAAGAGCACCCTAATCACGTCATCGATCGTCATGGCAGACAGTTTTCGTATGCTCCCGTTCTTGATACACCGATAGAGATTCAGCGCTTCGTGGACGAGCTGGATACCCTCGAGTTTCAGCGAGCCCATCCGGTTGTAAAGGCGGCCTACGCGCACTATTCTTTTGTCCGGATCCACCCGTTTGCAGACGGGAACGGGCGCGTTGCACGAGCGCTAGCCTCGTACTTCACCTATCAACTATGCGATTTACCTCTCGTTGTTTATGCGGACCGCAAACAAACGTACCGACAAGCACTCGAAGCAGCCGACCTGGGTAGGTATCAAGGCATAACGACCTATATGACCGACCTATTGATAGACGCAGCAGGTCGCGCACGGCAGGAACTTCGCATCGCTACTCACACGACGCCGTCGACATACGTGTCCGCAATGCTTGATCTGGTTACAGGAACTGGGGACCTGACCGTTGAAGACACCGAAAAGGTGGGAAACCGCTTCTGGGAGGCGTTTGTCGCGGAGCTCAAAAGCTCGGTCGCTACGGCGCTCATCCGCACAGACGGTACTATTACGTACACGATCAGCCGGAGTGATGAGTACTCTCAACCCGGGTTGTGGATAACTGCGATAGTCACCCGGGGCGCAGAGGTAAGCGTCACCCAGAGTTGTCAATTAGAGATTTCACGCGACATGGCAGTGCGATCGATGTTTAAAATTAGGTGGGATCATCCCGAAACGGATATGGTCCACGAATCACTTGCTTTGCGCTTTGATGACCTTCATCCGACAATTAGTGACGGAGCGCAAGCAAGAATTAAACTTGCTGCGGAGGATGTGGTCGGCGCGTTGTGCCAAAAATTGTTCACAGAGCTAAAGAGCGCGCTAGGTAGAGCGGGGTACGACAACCATTTCATTGATCCGGCAAAAAATGCTACAAACGCAATATAGGGGTCGGCCACCTAGCTCCCCGTCTGCCGTCGGCCCGCACCCCGTGGTCATGATCTCCGGCCGTGGTCAAGGTGGAGCACTCCACGACTGAACGACCTTGACCACGGCCGGAGATCATGAAGGCTTTGCCCGGGCCGATGGTGGGCGGGGTGCGACTCCCCGGAGCCCGAGGTTGAGGGGTTGACTTTGACCTTGAAGAGATCAGGTGGCACGGATGTGACGGCGGCGGGAGCTGCGGTCAGTTAGTTCGTCTGACGTGCGAAGAAATGATCATAAAATCAAACAATATACGATCTTCGTCGTTGTGATCACCCTGTCGACAAAAGATCACTTCCTCTCGCTGAGCGGCCACCATCAGCTTGATCACTTCCGGCACGTTCTGACGCGCGTCGGCGCTGGCCACGGCCGTAGCGTCGGCCAGTCGATCACCAGCCGCATTGATCAGGGCGCTGACCTGCGGTAACTCTTCGCCTTCGGCAAGGTCGATCTGTCCTATCGACTCAAGGCTTCGCTGCTGGCTGCCGGGTCGGGCGCGGGCCTGGCGCGGCCGGAGGCAGAGCGCCGAGGCCCAGTGCCCGGACTCGGCGCGGCGCTTCAGCGCCGCCTTGACCTCGTAGGGAAAGTTTCGACACATGCCGATGGCGTTGGGTGTCCGGTGGGTGAGCAGCGTGACCAGATGTGGCGGGGGGAGCGCATGGCTGGACTGTTGTGGCTGCTGGGTTTGGCGTCGGTGTTGCGTCTTGGTGGTGCCGGTGTGGGCTCAGACGCTGGTGCCATCTCGCGCCGCTCGGCGTTCCCTCGTGCCCGTTGTGGAGAACTAGCCTCGGTGGTTCGTTCGCCGCTTAAGGCGCGCCGCGCGGAAGCAAGCATGCGGTCCGACCAGCCGTGGTCACCTTACTCCGAAGCCACCTGCGCAAAACCAATCACTTTCAGCCATGGCCATGTAGGTGGCAGTTACCCAATCATTGAGGTACTCCTCGCGATGCGAGTTTGCGCAGCGAACCAGGTGCGCACGAAGCCCCGCTTCACCGGATAGGATGAAGACTTCAGACAGCTCACGCCTGATGCTCGCGACCTTTCGACCCGCCAACAGTGAGTAGACTTCACCAAGCTGGAATTGGCGAAAGTGCTCACTAATTCGTGCATTGGTTGTGGCATCCCATGATGGCGATGCCTTTACGAAGAAGCGCAGAACGGCCGGCGCTCTGTCCAGCACCTCTGCCCAGAGCCATTGCTGCTCCGTGACATTGTCGAAGTAAGGGTGCAACACCTGTTCTTCAGCAACCGCAGGAACAGAGTTTGACTTTATTTTATTGCAATCGAAGCATACCGGAACAAGATTGAGGGGATTTACTGCGAGTGAATGGAATTTCGTCTTGGGCATTGTGTGGTCTAGTGATCGAGCGGTTCCCACGCCACACATGGGGCATCGCCGAAAAGGGGCCGCTAGGATCAGCTTGTCGTAGATATCCCGACCCGGAGAACCTTCTGGGACCATGCGTCCCGTATAAACGGATCCCATTTCGGCCTTACTCACGTCCGTTACCTCAAAATCATCTCCGCTCAAGAGGTGAAGACTAGCTGTAGCGGCAGAAGCTTCGTAAGCCGCGGCTCCTTTGGTGATATCACCTCGTGCCGCGCCCAAACGCCGCTTGAGGTCGGAATCTTCAATTCGACTAATGCACAAGTCATAAACGTCTTCGGGCTTCTGCGCTGGCCTTGGAATTCGCCACATCAGCGCCACGCTCCAGGCTGACGAGCGGCCAACATGGCCTGAATAATAGCCTTTCCTTCGTCGCCCAACTGCCAGCCAAGCTTCATCATGACATCTGAATATCCAGTGCTGTCATGCACTAGAGTGCGCAGGAGTGTGTGAAAGCTCGAGTGCATCACTTCCAGGCCGAAAACCTCGTGAGTAAGAACGCCTACGTTCTCTCCGAACGTTTCAACTTCCGGTCGTGACACTACAGTATGACGCCCCGACCTGTGGATCTTCCAGGCGCACGTTCGCGGCACTTCTTGCAGGACCACGGGGGAGTGCGTGGCGACTACCGCAACGCCATTCCTGTCAATTAGCAGGTTGGAAAGGGCCCGTACGAATGCGGCCAGTAGGGGCGGATGCAAGTGCGCCTCGGGCTCGTCCATCAGGACGAGCGTCCTTTCGGTGACGCTCTCAACCAATCGAGTCAGCGTCAACAGGACGATCTTGTGGCCAGAACTAAGTCGACCAAATAGCCTGTCTGCATAGCGGCCGTGATTCCACGGTTCCCGAAGAATGGACGTGATCTCGGCGTCGGCGAATACCGGGTCTGCCTCTAGCAGTTGAATAGCTGTGGTCCAGCGAGTTCGCAGGGGTTCGGCCATGCACCTCAGCATCGACTCCACAAACTCGGTAGCCAAATCCGAGTTAGTTTTCGTTGCAGAGGCGGGGGGCTCCTCCTGGTCCCAATCTGACCAACCCGTGTCGTTTATCTCTCGGTGGAGCCCGAGGTAGGTGTAGGCCAACTCATGGTTGCGTCGCGGCCAGAATTGGTCGAATGCGCTAAAACTTACAAACACTACGTTGACGAAAGGTGACGGTTCACCATCCATGTCGGACCAAACGCGTCCCACATTTGCTGGGGCATTGGGGAAGATCAGCGCATTCGCCATTGAATTGATTAAATAGGTCTTGCCGACACCATTTCGGCCAATCAAAACGTGCACATTTGTCGGTGGTGTCGAATCCGGCTGCACTGAAAAAGACACGCGTGATGCGTGGTCCTCATTCGAGATATAGCTGAAGTTGTAAGGCGTTAGGCGTTCGCCACCATGTGCGATTCTGTGGAACTGGCGTTCAACTGTTGCCGGAAGTATGTCTCGCATAAGTGATGCTGACGTGACATCTTCACTCTGAGCGGCTTGCATGATGGCCAAGTCAAATGCCATATCCCTCAGTGACGAAAGAATCTCCGTCCTAACGACCGACCCGAGTTCATTCAGGTTCGCGTAGAAATTGTCATCTTGCCCTAGCGAGAAGAATCGCTGATCGAGTTCTTGGAACAAGCCAGTCGGCAAGTCTGGACGGCTCTGACCCGCAGTCATCCCAAACTGGCCTATCTTTACGCGCCCGATATGGTGGAGATCTCGGTTGCGATCACAATAGACTAGGTAATACTGCGTCTGGAATGTGAACCAGTCGTTCCAGTTGTCAGTAACCAGGTAGCACCGGTGAGGCGTTTCCTGCCTTGGGCTGTGACCGACTGGGAGGACGGCAAAACTCAGCGGCGGTGGCAACACGATGGGCAACACGGTAACTCCTCGACTATGTTGCGAATGTCACGACAGACTGCTGAGCTTCACCGAAGCATCGCAGATTAACAACCGCCAGCACATCCGGCGGTCAGGTCACGCTCACCAGGCAATTCGCGTCAGCCGGCACGAACTGACCCGTTTGCCGCCAGCGACGGTGCAAGAGTTGTCGTTCGCCCCGGAAGTCGGTCGAGGTGACTCTCAAACTGACGAGCAGCTGGCTCCCGTTCTCGCGGACGTAGCCACCTTGACCAGCCTTAAAGGAGGGTTACGCCGTCGTTTTGGCCGATGGCGGGCACGAGGCCAGTTTTTAGAGCATCAAGGATGCGCACGGCGAAGGCCTCTGCCATGCGGTCGCGCACCTGCTCGGGTGTCCACCAGTCGACTGCCGCGGACTCGTCGGTCGGCGTGGGCTCACCAGCTACCGCCTCGGCGAGGAAGACCAGGGCGACGACACCGAGCTTCATATTCTTGTAGACGCCAGTCAGCCTCACGGGCCGCACGATGAGGCCCGTCTCCTCCAGGACCTCACGGCACATGCCGTCTTCGACAGTCTCGGTGAGTTCGAGCACTCCCCCAGGCAGTTGCCACGCGCCGTTGTCGCGCCGTTGGATCACCAGCACCCGGCCTTGATCGTCGGTGACAACTCCGGCGACGCTGACGGAGTGGCGTGGCAACTCGGTCATCGGGTCTCCTCGTCGAATAGGCAGAGGGCAACGGTGGCGTCATCGTGGCGTTTGAAGCGCGGCTGCGCGTGGCCGTCAAAATCGGCGGTTTCAGCCGACCGGATCTGGCGAATCAGTTCCTGAGGTCCACGGTCAGTGACTAGGTCTAGCAACGCCGTCCAGTCGTATAGGCCGAACACGTCTACGGCGCAGGACGCGCCATCGGTGAGCAGTGCTGCGCGTCGCACGGCACCTTGCCCCCGTAGTGGCAGTCGACCGGTGATCGCCTGTTCTGCCGCCTCCGGGCTGGCGGCAGCGATCCAGTAACCACCGGACGTGTTGGTGAGTTCGCGTTTGCGCGTACTGGCGGCTCGTACACGAACCTGGTGTGCTTCGGAACCGATGGGAACGTCTCCGACGAGATAGTCCTTGCGTATCTGCTGCACCGCGCGGGCGAAGCGGTCGTCAACAAGCAGGGCCGTCTCAGTGCCGGTGTCGATGATGAGCGAGTTGTCGCAGAGGATCAGGTACTCCAGCTCTGTGCCGGCGTCGCGGATGAGGCAGACCGTTGCGGCAGGTGTGCTCGGATTGGCGAGGTCGCACATCGGATGATCGAGCATCACGCGTTCGATGGCGGCTCCGAGAAGCTTGGTTAATGGCGCCGCGGGCGCATCGTCGATGGCACCCTTCAGGTGAGTCACGAGCTGGCGCACGTACCAAGCAGGGCCGTGCACACAACCGGTCTCGAGCCCGTCCGGGGCCGTTACACCGTCGAGAACTCCCACGACGGATCGATGATGAAAGACCTGGTCCTCGTTGACAGGCCTGCCCGGAGCCGCCTCGGTTGCCGTCACAACGTGCATCACGAGTCCTGCTCGTGCGTCGGGTCATCCCACTCGTAGTGCAGCTTCCACAGATGGCCCGTCATCACATGCAGGCACACCTCGATGGGGCGGTCCTGCGAGTAAGCGACATGGCAGATCTCAAACACCGGTTGCGTCGTTTCAAGCTCCAACGTCCGCTGTTCGTCGTCGGTGGGCATGCGCACGGTGATGTCCTCGGCGAACCGTGTCACTGGGTTGCCGGCGTCAGCAAGTCGGCCGTAGGACCCTCCACGACCCGCGTTCTCCCGCATCAGGTCGGGAACGCCTTCGGCTAGTCGCCAAGGGATGTACGAGTCCGCGATCTGGATGGGCTCGCCGTTGGCGTACAGGACCCGGCTGCGTAGTAGCGCTTGCTCGCCTTCGGCTAGCCCCAGGATCTCCGCAACAGACATTGGCGGGGTCGTCTGGCTGATTTCGCGGTACGTGGTGCTGGACTTCAACGCATGACGGCTGACCTCTACCTCGCCTGCGCCGCTACCCTCGTTGCGCGCCGCGTATCGCTTCTTGGCGTCTCGGAGGATGGTGGGCAGGGAGCGAACTACGGTTCCTGCCCCCCGGCGGACCTTAATCTCACCTGTGTTGCGCAGGATGACCAGGGCCTTGTTGACGGTCGGGCGCGACACCCTCAGCTCATCTGCGAGGCGGTCTTCGCTCGGCAGCACAGCTCCAGCGGGGTAGGTGCCATCAGCAATGCGCCGACGCACCAGGTCGGCAATCTGCGCGTACTGCGACCGTGAGGTCTCGATCGTCGTCATCAAAACTCCTGCTCGTAGTACGTCTTACCAAGCGTATGCCCTAGCGCCCGCAGAGAGAACCTCGGTCCTACACGTAATACGTCTTGCGTGCTGCTCGGACCGAGGCTACAGTCGATGCAAGACGTAATACGTAGCTCGGGAGGAGTGATCACGATGCTGAAGGGTCCGATCGCGGTGAGGTTCGAGCAGGTGTTCCCGTTCGGGGCGTACCTGAACTCGGATGTCGAGCCGGTGTTCGAGTTCGAGAACGGTAAGCGTGGTTCGCAGAAGAAGCACCCGGTGACGGGTGAGCTGCTGTGGGAGGTGACGGTCATCGACGGTGACCGGTCGCTCAAGGGCGCGCAGACGGTCGCGAAGGTCAAGCTGGCGGCGGCGTATCAGCCGGTTCCACCGAACGCGGTGGTGGGTTCGCCGTTCACGCCGGTGGAGTTCACCGAGATGACTGCGACGCCGTACATCTCCGACAACGGTGGCCGTGCGCGTCTGGCCTGGTCGTACATGGCTCGCGAGATGGTCGCCGCCGATGCGGCGCAGTCCTGACCTTCACACGCCACGCGGGACCGGCCCACTCCGCCAAGAACAGTCCGGTCCCGCGTGCTGACTCCTCACCTCGAAAGGGGAGGTTCGTCATGTCCACGCTACCCAACCCCGCGCCCGCCAACGCTCCTGACTCGTCGGCGCTGGTGTCCTCGCTGGCCGCTCCCGCGATCCTCGCGTCCCGGTCGCTGTTCATGGCCGGGTTCTCCGATGAGCTGCGCATCGCGACCCTGATCGAGGTCGCCGGTGCCGCCGCCGCCCTCGCTCGGCAGATCGCCATGTCGGGCCACGTCGACCTGCGCTCGGTCATGCTCCAGGTCACCACCCCGATCGACGCCCGCGCCGTCCTGGGCCGTGGTGCCTGGCTGCCGACCATGGTCCGCCCGGTCCCGGCTCCCGCCCGCGCCGCCGACACTCGCCCCACCGCGACCGGTGCCGCGTTGGCCGGCACTCAGCTCGATCTGCTGGCCGCGATCGGTGGTGAGCAGTGATGTTCGGCGGTGCCCGAGTTCAGATGATCAAGTGCCTGTGTGGTGACTGGGTCCACCCGCGTGACTACCACCGCTCGTGGTGCCTGTGCCGCCCCTGTGCGCAGCTGGCCAAGTTCCGTCTGGACGACATCGAGCCCCTGTGGCCGCAGCTCATGACCGCGTGCAAGCTCACGGTCCGGCACTACGGCACGCTCTACACGCCGCGGATCGTGGGCATCTACTCCCGTGACGGCCTGGACGTGCTCACCATCGCGGTCGTGCCCGGCCAGACCCGCGCGGACTTCGCCAAGCACATCACCCGCATGGCCGAGACGTTCGGCGTGCGCCGCGTCGCGATCCGCGCCGGGCTCAAGCCGGGCCTGGTGGTGCTGCACCTGCACCAGGGCGACCCGCTGTCTGCCGTGGTCCGGCCGCTGCCCGTGCCGATGGTCGCTGACCTGGCCGCGCTGCCGATCGGGCGCCGGGAGACGGGCCAGACCTGGCACCTTCGCCTTTCCGGCGGTCACGTCCTGGTCGTCGGCGCGACAGATGCGGGCAAGGGCAGCTTCGTGCACTCGTTCATCCGGTCCCTGGCCGGCGGCATCGCCTCAGGCACGGTGCGGGTGTGGGGCATCGACCCCAAGGGCGGCATGGAGATGGCCCCGGCCGCGCCGCTGCTGGAGCGGTTCCTGTGCGACGGCGCGAAGGAGATGGCCGACACCCTCGACGAAGCCGTCGACGTCATGGACAAGCGCACCGTGGCGCTACGTGGCCGGACCCGCAAGCACGAGGCCACCCCCGACGACCCGACCCGCATCCTGCTCATCGATGAACTGGCGACCCTGACCGCGTACGGCGACAAGAACACCCGCGAACGGATCAAGAACTCCCTCGCGCTGCTGCTCACCAAGGGCCGCGCCGCCGGTATGCACCTCGCCTCCCTGGTCCAGGACGGCCGCAAGGAGGTCGTGCCGCTGCGGAACCTGTTCACGATCCGGGTCGGGCTGCGCCTGGCCGAAGCCGCCGAAGTCGACATGGTCCTGGGCGACAACGCCCGCGACCGCGGCGCACTCTGCGACCTCATCCCGGTCACCACCCCCGGCGTCGGCTACGTCCTAGACGGCAACGCCGACCCCGAACGCATCCGGATCTCCTACCCGAACGACGCCGACATCGCTGCATTGGTCGCCGAGTACGCGCCCGCCTACGCCGGAAAGGAGCACTGACCATGGCCACCAACACCAAGGCCCAGCAGACCTGGTACGAAAGCGCCGTCCTGGTTCTGATCCTTCTCGCGGTCGGCGTTGCGGCCGGTGGGGCGTCGTTCACCCACGTCCACGACTGGACCATGCGCAACAGCCCGGCCAGCACGGGCGACTGGTTTGGCTGGGCCAACGCCGTGATCACCGAACTGGTCCCGATCGCAGCGCTGCTGGTCATGCGCCGCCGCCGCGCCGCCGGTCAGCCGGTGCTCTACCCGGTGTGCCTGCTCGGCGGTGCGCTGGTCCTGTCCGTGACGGCACAACTCGCGGTCGCTAAGCCAGGCTTTTCTGGCGGCCTCGTCTCGGTCATCCCGGCTCTGGCGTTCGCGGCGCTGGCAAAGCTGATCCTGGGTAAGGGACCGGCCGCAGAGGTCGCTGGGGAACCTGCCCCGGCCGCGGTCCGGGACGTCCGTCCCCGTCCTGTCCCCGTCCCGGACGTCCGTCCCCGTCCTCAGGACGTCCCCGTGCCGTCCCCGACACCCCTCCACGTCCCAGACGAGCGTCCCCGCCCCGTCCCCGTTGCCCCGGCTCCGGCTGCGCCGGCCCTAGCCGTGGAAGACCGTCGTGAGCACGTCCCGGCCATGCCGGTCGAGGTCGTCAGGGCTGTCGTCCCGGCTCCGGTCGAGGCCATCGCTGCGCCGTCCCGGTCCTGGCCAACCGCGCCGCTGCCTGCGGGAGTGCTGGACACCGCCCGCGACGCCGCCGCCCGGTTCGCCGCCGAACACGGCCGGCAGATCCGCCGCGACGAGCTACAGAAGATCCTGCGCGTGTCCAACTCGACCACCGGCGACGTGATGGCCGCGCTCGGCCTGACCACGCCCCGCACCCCGGTCACCGCCGTCAACGGCACAGCCGCACCGGGTCTGCTCTGACAGTCTCCGTGCGGGCTGGGCTCATCACCCCGGCCGGTGCGGTGGCCGCCAGAACCGGCGACCAGCAAATAGCGCGGGACACGACCCATGGCCTGGAAAACCGCGTCGTGTCCCGCTACCTCACAGAGAGGCAGGACCATCATGACCCCCGACACTCCCCGCGAGTACACCCACCCCGACGTGTTCACCATCGGCATCGCCGAGGGCTGGGCCGACCCGATCATGGACCCGGTCCTGCTGGACTGGGAGGCCCGGCAGGCCGGTGCGCTGATCCCGTTCGAGCTGGTCAACGGCCGTCCGGTCCGCCCCGGCCCGTCGACCGGCATCCGCTACGGCCGCAACCAGCTCGGCCACTGGGGTGAGCAGCCCTGCGCGGACACGCTGATCACCGCCACCGTGAGCGGCCTGCGCTACATCGTCATGATCGAGCGCGGTGACGGGCACGGCTGGGCACTGCCCGGCGGCTGCGTCGAGATCGGTGAAGACCTGGCCGACGCCGCATCCCGCGAGCTGGCCGAGGAAACCGGTCTGATCGTCCCCGCCGACCGGCTCTACCGCACCGGCCCGGCCCGGCTCGTCCCGGACCCGCGTGGCTCGGATGAGGCGTGGATGGTCACCGCCGTCTACCGCGGCGACTTCGGCACCTACGACAGCACCGCCGACCTGCCAACCGTGGTCGGTGCTGACGACGCCCGCCGCGCCGACTGGATCCCCGCCGGCACCTACGCCCACCTCAACGTGCACATCACGGTCGGCTACGGCGGGCAGGTCTTCGCCGCCCACCGCGACCTGCTCACCGACGCCCTCGCCTAACCCGGCCCTCTCGACGCGACACCCCCGGAAGGAGGTGCCCGGTGATCACTGCACCCGAAAACAACCCACAGACCCTCGCCGGGCACCTCCTCGCCGACATGATCGGCCTAGACAACCCCGCCGACGCCGAACGCCTCGGCCTGCTGGAGCGCGCCGCGAAGCCTGGTTTCGGCCGCTGGCTCGACGCCGCCGCCCGCGCCCGCGGCTGCACCCGCCCCGTCCGCCTGCGCGGTGAAGTCCTCACCGTCAGCGCGTCGACTGGCGCGGTGCTCGAACGGTTCTCCACCGACACGCTTCCCGACAACGTGCTCTACAAGCCGTGCGGCACGCGGATCGCCTCGCTGTGCCCGGCCTGCGCCACCACCTACCGCTACGACACCTACCAACTCATCAAGGCTGGCCTCGCCGGTGGCAAGGGCGTGCCCGAATCGGTAGCGCTGCACCCGGCGGTGTTCGTCACCCTGACCGCGCCGTCGTTTGGCATCGTGCACACCCGCGTCGTGCGCAACGACAAGCCCCAGCCCTGCCGCGTCCGCCGGGACCGGCCCGTCTGTGTCCACGGCAAGCCGATGTCGTGCAACGCCGTGCACAGCGAGACAGACCACCGGCTCGGGCAGCCGCTATGCCTGGACTGCTACGACCACCAGCACCAAGTCGTGTGGAACCACCTGGTCGCCAAACTCTGGGACCGGACCATGCTCGCCGTCCGCCGGCACATCGGCGCGACCCCCAAAGGCGCAGTCAAACTCCGCTACGCCAAGGTCGCCGAGTACCAGCGCCGCGGCGTCGTCCACCTGCACGCCCTGCTCCGCCTAGACGCCAACCTGCCCGGCGACCCCCACACCATCGCTCCGCCACCGTTCGGCATCGACCCCAACGGCGACCAGATCCCGCTCTACACCGCCGCCATGCTCAAGACGGCCGTAGAAGTCGCTGCCCGGTCAACAGGACTCACCACCGCGCCCCACCCTGAGCAGCCTCGCGGCTGGGAACTGCGATGGGGCACCCAGGTCGACGTCAAGGTCGTACGGACCGGCCTGCCCGGCGAGGTGCTGACCGAGCAGCACGTAGCCGGATACCTGGCCAAGTACGCCACCAAGGCCACCGAGATCACCGGCGTCAACGCCGGACGGGTCACCGCGGCGTCCATGGAGGCCTACGCCAACCCGGCCCGGCACACCAACCGGCTCATCATCGCGTGCTGGAACCTCGGCGCCGCAGACGGCTGGATCGGACTTCGCCGCTGGGCACACATGCTCGGCTTCGGCGGCCACTTCGCCACCAAAAGCCGCCGCTACTCCACCACCATGGGCGCACTCCGCGCCGCACGCCGACCCGACCCGGCCGACCGGATCACCGTCCGCGCTACGACCCCCGGCGAGCCCGTCGCCCTGGTCGACGCCGCCGACGACTCCACCGTGCTCGTCATCAACCACTGGCAGCACGTCGGCAACGGCTGGCGCACCTCCGGCGACGCCGCACTCGCCGCCATGGCCGCAGACGCCGCACGTCAGCGACGTCCCCACGTGACCACGGCAAACGTCAACTGACCAGTGACCAGGGGAGCGATCTGATGGACCGGCTACTGACCGTCGAGCAGGCGGCGGAGCTGCTCAACACCAAGGTTCGTTTCGCGCGCCGTCTCATCGCGGAGCGGCGCATCACGTTCATCAAGCTGGGCGGGCATCACGTCCGCATTCCAGAGAGCGCCATCCTCGCCTTCATCGCGGCCGGCACTGTTGAGCCGGTGCGGTTGGCTGGGTCGCGCGGAAAGGTAGTGGCCTGATGGCCAAGCGTCGACAGTTCGGCTACATCCGCAAGCTGCCCTCGGGGCGCTACCAAGCCTCGTTCACTGCGCCGAGCGGGGAACGTCAGACAGCACCGGAGACGTTCCGAGCGAAAACCGACGCCAGCCGATGGCTTGCGCTGGTGGAGGCGGACATCGCACGTGGCACCTGGATCGATCAACGAAGCAGCATGGTCACCTTCGGTGTCTACGCACGCGCTGTGCTCCGCGATAGCGCGGAAATCGGCCCGCGCTGGCGCGAGACGTGTGAACGCAACATCCGCTTGCATCTGTCCGCGCTCGTAGATCTGCCGTTACGTGGCGTGACTCCAACTGTCGTGCGTGAGTGGCACGCGGAGGCGCTTCGTGGGAAGGGCGGTCGGACCGCGATCGCCCAGGCTTACCGTTTCATGCGGATGGTCATGAATACTGCTGTGCGTGAGGAGATGATCGCCCGGAATCCGTGCCAGCTTCCCGGCGCGGGTCTGGTCCGTGCTGCTGAGCGCCCGATCGCGACGCCGTCGCAGATCATTGCCGTAATGGAGGCGATCTTTCCCAAGTACCGTACAGCGGTGCTAATCGCGGCATGGTGCGGGCTGCGCCGAGGTGAGATCGCCGGACTTCGCGTTGCGGACGTGGACCTGGGCGCGGGCACGATCAGCGTGCGGAAGAACCGGATCGAACTGCTGGAGTCCACGGCGGCCTACGACGGCGACCCTAAGACCGAGGCGGGCAAGCGCACCGTCACCATCCCGCCCCACGTGTTGCCGATCGTAAAGATGCACCTCGCAGAGCATGCGGGCGCAGAACGGCTGTTCGTGAGCAGGGACGGAACGCCGCTCCGAGGCCATGCCCTTTACCAGGCGTTCAGGCGGGCGCGGCAGAAGGCGGGCCTCAACCACATCACGTTCCACGACCTCCGGCACACGGGCCAGACGCTTGCGGCGCAGGCCGGCGCGACCCTCGCGGACCTCATGCTCCGCCTCGGCCACTCGTCGATGGTCGCTGCGAAGCGCTACCTGCATGTAGTCGATGGGCGAGACGCCGAGATCGCAAAGGCGCTGTCGGACCTCGCAGCACACGGCAACGCGGCCAAGCTGCCGAAGTCCATCACGATGCGAAGCTAATCGCATGACGGATCGCACGCGGCGCGCCACGGGTGCTCTGACCTGCGAAAGTCGCCTGACTTACAAGCGGAGGGTCGCAGGTTCGAACCCTGCCACGCCCACCAGCAGGGAAAACCCGGTCGAGAGGCCGGGTTTTTTCATGCCGCGCCGCTCGTACGGCATCCGCCTGCGCGTTTCAGCCGCGGT
>NZ_JAAOTI010000057.1:0-16661 GCF_011297315.1 Catellatospora chokoriensis | reverse complement strand
CCGGCTCGTGGCCCGAGTCGAGCAGGTACGAGGCCACCGTGCTGCCGATGAATCCCGCGCCTCCCGCGATGAGAACCTTCACGTGATGCCCTTTCCAGTGTGCCCCCGAGGGGAACGGCCCCAGCCGAGCTGCCAGCCTAGCCGGAGGTCGGCGCCGCTCGTCAGCTGACGCCTCGTCACGGAACCAGGCCGCGAAGTGTCAGGGCTGACGAACGAAGATCAACCCTGACGCGATCAACCTGCACTCTGCCGGGCGCACGGAAGGGCTCACCGAGCTCCGACACGATTGAGCACCTCAAGCAGCCTGGCGGCGCTGTGTTCCCAGGTGAAGGTTTTGGCACGCACAAGCCCTTTGTGGCGCAGTTCGTCGGCGAGCGCGGGGTCTTGGAGCACGTTCTCGATGTGGCGGGCGAGTGCGGCGGAGTCCTGCGCGTCGACCAAGATCCCGGCGTCTCCGACGACCTCCGGCAGAGACGAGTTGTCAGAGGCGATCACCGGGGTGTTGCACGCCATGGCCTCAAGCGGGGGCATTCCGAAACCCTCATAGAACGACGGGTAGACGAACAGCGATGCACCGCTGTAGAGAGCCGGGAGGTCTTCGTCCGGGACGTATCCCGTCACGATGATGTCGAGGTGGCCGAGTTCTTCCAGCTGAGCCTTGATGTCCCGGTCCAGCCAGCCCTTGCCCCCGGCCAGGACCAGGGTGTACGAGTCACGCACCGTCGGCGGGAGCGTGGCGTAGGCGTTCAGGATGCCGGCGATGTTCTTCCGCGGCTCAAGCGTCCCCGCGTAAAGAACATAGGGCTTGGCGATCGCGTACTTCTTCGTGACCGCGGCGACCTCGCCCTGAGGGCGGGGATTGAAGAAGTCGTGGTTGATCGCCGGGGTAATGACCGTGATCTTGTCGGGGTCGACCCCGTAATAGGAGACGATCTCGTCCTTGGCGTTCTGCGAGACGGTGACGATGTGCTGCGATTTCTTGATCGTCAACGGCACGTAGCGGGTGAGGAACTGACGGTTCCGGCGTGCCGTGTACTGGCCGTGCAGCACGTACGAAAGGTCGTGGATGACTGCCACCGCACGGCTTCCCAGCGGCAGCGGGTAGCGCACGAAGTTGGGGAAGAAGAAGATGTCCGGGCGGGCTGCCAGCATCACGTCGATGGGCGGAGCCGTGAGCTTGCGGACGACGGCGTTGAACACCTTCGACGGAAGATACTTGATGAAGCGGTAACCGACACGCGGGCTCTCGGGGATGGGCTTGTGCTTGCCCCGGCCGAGGAACAGGAAGCCGAAGATCGTGTAATGGTTGGCCGTGTCCAGCTTGAAAAGCGCTTCCAGCAGATTCTTGGTGTACTGGCCCACGCCGGAGCGCTGGCGGAAGATGGGCGTGCCCTCAACATAGATCTTCATGGATTTGAGTCTGCTCCCGCGTAATCTGGTGACGTCGAAAACCTGGGTGGATCAGCGCTGGCCCTGTCCCACATCCATGTACAGCCGGTGGGTTGCCTCCGCGGTCTTGCGCCACGAAAACATCTCTATCCGCTTCCGCCCCTTGTCAGACAGCTCGTCCAGGAGCTCGGGCTGTCGGAGAAGCGCGAGAATCCGGTGAGCCAGGTCGGTGGAGCTGAGGGGCTCGAAGTATACCGCCGCGTCCCCGTAGACCTCGGGCAGGCAGCTCGCCCTGGCGGCGATGACGGGCAGCCCCTGGGACATGGCCTCGAGGCCTTGCAGCCCGAATCCTTCGGACAGCGACGGGTTGACGAAGATCTTGGACCTGCGGTACAGCCATTTGAGCTGGCCGTCGGTGACGAAGCCAGGCATGATCACCCGATCGGCCAGCCCTAGTTCCTGTGCCTGAGACAGCAGGTCGGCCTTGAACTCGTTGGCGTTGCCGGCCAGCACCAGGTGTACGCCGGGGTGGGACTGGGCGACCACGCCCAGCGCGTCGACGACCGTTCTGACATTCTTGTATGCGTAGTAGTTGCCGACGTAGAGCAGGCATGTCTCGACAGCGCCCAGATCCGGCAGGGACTCGTCCGCCGCGGCCGCCAGATGCTCGGAGTCGGCGGCGAGCCAGATCGGCGAGATGATCGCCGGATCGATCTTGAAGCGCTGCACGAGCTGTTGTTTGATGTAGTCGGTGACCGTGACGATGCGCGTTGCCGTGGCGATCTGGCGGGCGAGGATCCAGCGGAACGGAATGCGCTTCAGCTTCGTCGACAGACGCTTCACCCGCGACCCGCGGCTGGTGTCGTAGTCGAGCAACGTCAGATCGTGGACGGTGACCACCTTGGGCCCCCGGTAAAGGGCTGCCGCATTCGGGGTGAGCAGATGGACAACATCCGGCGACAGCCGCTTGAGCACCCTCGGCAATGCTGTCTGCTCAGCCACGGAATACGGATCGATATCGCACTCGACGCGGGTGAAGTTGCGTGCCTCGGGCTTCCATGTCGACCAGTCGGAAGGGCGTACGAGGACGACGTAATCGTTGTGCTGGTCAACCGACTGCAGCCCCTCCAGCAGGGAAAGGGTGTATCGGCCGATACCGGTCCAGGAGAGCATTCTCCCGTCGATCACGATCTTCATGGTCGCCACTATAGTGACGACTTGGTGCGCGAATGAGTGGGGCTCGGGTGCAGCCTGGGTGCGGTGGCGGGCTGGAAGCGTGTGCTGATCACCCCGCGGGACGCGGTCCACTCACCCCGGCCATGTCATACGTCACCTGCGCAAACGCCGAAGCGGCCGGCACCTGGCGACCTGCTCGTCGGCGTGGGCTGGCGGGTTGGCGCCACCCACGGGATCAGGGACCTCGCTCGCGCTGGGAGCGCCTCCCGCGGTCAGTCGGCGACGTGCCCTGAGTAATGGCAATTTGCTGAAACGTGTCGATTCAGCACGATCTGGGCGAGGTTGCCATATTCGAGGTCACGCTATGCCACAACGCTCGTACAGACAGGCGCGACCCCGAGTCGCTCGGACGCGGCAAGCGCGAACACCGGGCGATCGGCTTGGCCGTGTCCGTGTATCTTGCATACACTCCACTGCGCCAAACACAGGCCGGCTTGGTAGGCCAACAAAGGATCGGGACGAAGATCGATGTCCGACTTGCAGCACGTCACTCCTGTGATGAGGCCGTCGTCCAGCGAGCGACGGCTTGTTGCCGTATCGAACACGCTGTTCGCGGTCGGCATTGTGTTGACGGCTTTGATTATGCCTCTTGATCGGGTGCAGAATCTCGCGACGAGCCCGCCATATCTGTCGCTTATTGCGCTGCTGCTGTTGTTGCAGCGCGGAGCGGTGCTGGCGTGGGAGGGCTATCGCAGCAAGAGTCGCTTCCGGCCGCATGTCGGCACTGCTTTGGCATTCGGCCTGCCGGCGATCGCGGCCGGCATCGCGACCGCCACCGCCTTCAACCGCAATGTGGCTGTGGCCGCGGCGGTCCTTTTCTGTTTCGTGCTGCTGCGGGGCTGGGCCTTGGCCCGGTACGTGCGCCAGCAGGACCTTGAACTGTTCGAGAACGCCCTGCTGTGGGTCTCCGCGGTGGTCGTCGCGTTTGGCTACTACCAGTACATCGGTGATGTGCTCGGCCTTCCGCAGTCGTGGACGCTGCTCAGGGGTTCTTACGCCTCCATGTCGACGTACCCCTTTCCGCGGGTCCAATCCTTTGCGCTCGAGCCGCTGTACCTGGCCCATTACCTTTTCTTGCCGGTCGGCGTCCTCATGGTTCGCTTCCTGCGCAGAAAGCGCGCTCCGCTGGTCGAGCAGGTGCTACTCGTCTTCACGCTTGGTCTGTTCCTGCTGACCCTGTCCCGCGGAGCGATCCTGGGCATCGCGCTCGCCCTGGTGCTCATGCTGGCGGTGGCGAGATCCTGGCGGTTGATCGGCCACCTCCTCAAGGTCACCGGATTCGCCGTCGTGATCGTCTTCGCGATGCTCTCGCTCGTCGGGATCGCCCAGAGCATGCGGGCGCCCGAAACGCCGAATGCGGACGGGTCCACACCCAGCACGGCCACGGCAGTCGACGCCTTCACGTCGCACGCGGTGGACCTGAACGACGGGTCGGCCCGTACCCGATACGACCTCTGGCCGACGACGATCGACATGTTCACCGAGCATCCCTTCACCGGCGTGGGCCCCAACAACTCCCGCGTGCTGCTGCAGGGCGGCTCCGACTCGATCACGCCGGATGAGGCCAGCCTGCTCCAGCCGGTGAACAACGACTACCTGGCATATCTCAGCGAGATGGGCCTGGTGGGTCTGGTGTTGACCCTTCCCCTGATCTTCTACGTGCTGCGTGCGCTGTGGGGCGTGGTTCGTGCCCGGCTCGACCATCCCTCCGGGCCGTACGCTTTCGCGCTGGTGGGTATGGCCTTTGAGGCGAACGCGTTCCACTCGCTCCTGCTGCTGCGCACGTGGGTTGTCCTCGCGCTGCTGATCGCGGGGGCGCGGTTGTACTCCGAAACGCGCCTCGGCGAGCCTGCGGCGACGGGCCTCGGTACCCCGTGACCACGGACTCGATGCAGCGGGTGCGGCAACTGGGCGACAAGGTAGTCGGCCTGGCGCGCACGAGGACCGGTCGCTCATCCATGGTGATCTTCGCGGCCAGCCTGTTCTCGGCGGCACTGGCGTTTGTCGTGGCCTATTTCGCCGCCCGGACCCTCGGGCCGGAGAGCTACGGCCGCCTGGCCACCGCCAACGCCATCGTGGTCGTCATCGTCGGCCTGACCGACTTCGGCGTTTCCACCGCGCTGGTCAGGTTCACCAGCGAGCATCTCAACGACAAGCCGCGGGTGGCCCCGTACTTCCAGGGCGCCCTGCGGCTTCAGTTGCTGGTGGTGCTGGTGATTTTGGCAATCGTGCCGTTCACGCCGCGCCTCGCCGAATTCCTGGGCGGCCCGGAGATGAGACTGCCGCTCTACATCGGGCTCATCTCCAGCCTCTTCCTGTCCCTGGGGACGTACACCAACGCGCTGCTGCAGACGTACCAGCGGTTCAAGGTCATCGCCTCGCTCAACGCCGGGCTCTCCACGCTGCGCACGGTGCTGTACCTGTCCCTCGTGCTGACATCCGCGCTCACACTGTTGAACGCGCTGGTCGCCAACCTCGTCGTGGCGGTGCTGACGCTGGCCGTCGGGATGTACCTGAGGCCGAGAATCGGCGTCCGCTCATCGTGGCTGGAACAAAAACTGGCCCTGAAAGAGATGTACCGGTTCGGCAAGTGGCTGGTCGTCTCCTATGCGCTCAACGCGGTGCTGTCCCGTCTCGACCTCGTCATGCTCGCGCACCTCCGTCCCGCCTCCGAGGTCGGCCATTACGCGGTCGCCCTCCAGCTCGCCATGTTCATGCCACTGCTGCTGTCGTCGTTGACGACGGTTCTCGTCCCGAAGGTGTCGGCGCTGCCGGACAGCGAAGTGCGCAGCTACCTGCGTAATACGTTGTTCGGCGCGGCGGCGGTCGCCGCGGTGCTCATCCCGTTGGTCCTCCTGGCCGGGCCCGTCATCGAGTTCGTCTTCGGCGACAAGTACGCCGGCGCGGTGCAGCCGTTCCAATTGATCATGGGAAGCTTCATCCTCACGCTCTTCATCAATCCGCCGACCCTGTTGTTCTACAAGTGGAACAAGCCGAAGATCCTCACGTACATGAACGTGATAACCGCGACAACGTTGGTGGTGCTCATGTTCGTACTCACCCAGCGGTTCGGCGCCGTCGGCGCGGCATGGGCGCTCGTGATAAACGCCGCCTTCTCCGGATGTGTGTTCGCAGTGCTGCTGCGCTACCAACTTGAAAGAGTTGAATCAGTTGCGTCCTGACGGGTCCCTTCGCGTTCTGCTGGTTTCCACGCCTCCCGAAATCGGTGGCGGTGAACGCTATGTCGAACAACTGGTGAAGCACCTGCCGGCACAGTTCGCGCTCTCCACGCAGCACAAAGGGTTCAGGGCGCTGGCTTCGGCGTGGGGCATCCCGGCGTGGCACCTCTTCGGCAGCATCAAGCTTCATGGCATTTGGCACCTGCGGCTGTTCACCATGCTTCTGCCTCTGTACTGGCTCCAGTACCTCGTCCTCTTCCTGCGGTGGAGACCGGACGTCGTACATGTTCAGTCAAACGAGGAGAAGATATCTGTCGCACTGCCGGCGAGGCTCTTCAGAATACCCGTGATATGGACCATGCACGGTCCGGTGGACGTCAGCGGAAGCCGGTTGTACGCGAGGCTGTTCAAGCAGGCTGCCGCCCACGCCCAAGCCGTCATCTGTGTCTCTGACTTCGCCAGGAGATCCTTCCTGGAGACAGGTGCCAGTCCGCGCGAGGTCGTCGTCATACACAATGGCGTCGATCTCTCGGTCTATGAGTTCGGGCACCGCACCGGACGATATGTAACCTTTCTGGGACGCCTCGAGGAAATCAAGAACCCGAAGCTGTTCGTCGAGTCCTGTATCGCTGTCGCGGCTGACCACCCGGACGCCCGGTTCCGCATCATCGGCAGTGGCACGCTGGAGGACGGCCTCAAGGACGTGGTCAAGCAGGCCGGCCTGGAGCGATCGTTTCGCTTCGAGGGTTGGATCGAAGACCCGCTACCGCTGCTGCTCGAAGCATCAGTACTGGCGATGACGTCGGAGATCGAGGGCCTGCCACTGGCCGCGGTGGAGGCGATGGCGGTGGGAGTGCCTGTGGTCGCCACAGCTGTCGGCGGTTTGGTGGAAGTGATCGATGACGGTTCCACCGGGATCCTGTGCCAGCCACGCAACGTCGAGTCGGTCTCAGCCGGTATCGCCAGCGTCCTGAGCGACGGCCGGCTGGCCCAGCAGTTGGCTCGCTCCGCGCGCAGCAAGGTGGAAGCGAGATTCTCCCTGGCAGGCATGATCGCGGATACGCGCCAGGCGTACGAGAGGGCAGCCGGTGCGTAAGGCTGCTCACCTGTTGTATGTCCGCCCCGACCACGGTGGCGTGCGCATTTACAGCGACCTCATGCTTTCGCGCCTGAAGGTCGACGAACAATTAGAGGTGGAGAGCCTCCTGGTTCAGGAGGGCAGGGCCTTCGGGGTCTTGAGCGGCATGTTTCTCGGCCTGCGCCTTGCCCGGAAGAAGAAGGACCTGCTCTACATCGAGCTCGGCGCTCACGGCACCCGTATGGCGTGGGCGGCACTGGTAGCCGGGGCGCTGCGAAGGAAATATGTCCTGACAGTGCATGACGGGGCCATCGGCGTGGAGACGATGTTCCCGTTCACTGTGCTGAGGCGGCTTCCGAAGCCCATCTGCAGCGTCTTCAATCGCTTGTCCCGGCTCGCGGACGCGATGCTGAGGCGGCGCCTCCTGACCCAGGTGACGGGACGGGCGACGGTCGTGTTCTCGTTGGCGCCCGCTCAGGTGGTGTTCGGCCGGGAGACCAAGCACCTTCCACCGCCGTCCTATGTCGACCACCAGCGGACCTACGTGGAACCGGACTCTCCGGTGGTCGGGTTCGTCGGTTTCTGGGGTCGTGCCAAGGGGATCGAGACGCTCACGCACGCGTTGGCGCAGCTCCGTGACGAGGGTTCCTCGTACCGCGCGGTCATCGGCGGGTCGACCGGAGACATCGAGGATTCCTATTCCACGTCGATCCGGAAGTCCGCCGCAGAGCTGGGCATAGATGTGAGGTTTCCCGGATTCATTGCCGATGACCACATGGAGTCCTTCATCGGCGGCTTGAGCGTGCTCGTCATCCCGTACCTGGGCGATCATCCGGCCAGCTCGAGCGGTGTCGCGGTGTGGGGTCTGGCGCTTGGTGTTCCCGTGGTGGCTTCGGACACACCCACACTGCGGCGGCAGTTGGGCGACAACGCGCTGTACTTCAAGCCGGGTGATGCCGAGGAGTTGGCTCGGGCGTTGCGATCCGTCCTTGTCGACCGCGAGGCCGCAGTCAGCCGTGCGCGGGAGGGCCAGTCGCGGTTCCATCGGGAACACGGAGCCGAAGCCATCGCAACATTGGCCTCCGGGTACATCGCAGAAGCGCTGGCGGACACCACAATCCTTTCGTGACCAAGGGGCCCCGGGCAAAAAACATATAGGTCGAGTACGCGCTGGCAGTACGCGGCGGGCGGGGCCAGGGATCATCGCCCGGGTGGTGGCCGAACGCGCTAGCGCTGTGGATCGGCTCACCGGACTGCGGGCATCGACGAGGTCGCCTACCGCAAGGGCCACCGGTAACTCGCGCAACAGCGGCTCCGTGTCAACGTCCGCCCGACAATGCCCAGGGGAGTGGGAAATGATCAGCTTCGTAACCGTCACCTATAACTCGAATCGCACTATCGCCGCATGTCTGGCTGCCGCCACCGGCCAGCCCGACAGTGAGGTCATTGTGGTGGACAATGACTCGCAGGACGGGACGGTGGATGGTATTCGTAAGCAGTTCCCAGGCGTTACCTTGATCGAGTCCGGCCGGAACTTGGGCTTCAACGGCGGCAATTCGCTGGGAGTGCAAGCGGCTAAGGGAGACATCTTGGTGTTCCTGAATCCGGACGCCATCTTGCCGGAGAACTACAGCGAGACGATTGAGCGCTTGTTCCAGGAACTGCCGGACATCGGCATCATCGGCGTCCGGACGGTTTACGAGGACGGCGCGCCGCAACCTAGCGGCAACATGTTTCCCACCCTGGGGTCATTGCTGTACGAGCACTCGGCATACAGCAATTTCTCTCCGCACAGCAGAGCCTACGCCGGCTACACCATCAAGGGCTGGGATCGAAAGACCAGCCGGCGAGTGGACGCGGTTTCCGGGGCTTGTATGGCCGTGCGGCGAGCGGATCTGGACGCGATAGGTGGTCTGGAGCTGGGCTACTTCATGTACTACGAGGAGTTCGATCTCGCCAGGAGCATGCGGGACAAGCTCAGGAAGGGCGCTTACTTCACGGCTGACATCGAGGTGGTGCATGCCGCTGGTGAGTCCACGAAGACACAGGACACCAACAAGATCAATGGCATCTACCTGGCCAGCCGCGATTTCTATATCAAGAAGTTCCACGGTGGCTCCTTCCTGCTGGTGTTCAAGACCCTGGCCTGGGTGATCAATAAGGCACACGGTCTGGCGTCACGGCTGCGCCGGGGATGAGGTTCAGGCAAGAGCGGCCCGAACCGCCGGCGGCGCAGGTCCGGCGGTTCACGGCCGACTTGGCCGTGCCTTCCCGAACAACCCGGCTGAGCAGTCTCGGTGCATGGTCGAGCTGCAGGTGAAGATCGGCGGCTGCTGGCGCGGCGTGCGCACCGACACGCGCGACTGCCGCGTGCGCTCCTACCTGACCATCGCCCGCAACCACGGCATGCGCCCACTCGACGCCCTCGGCGTCGCTCTTGCCGGCAACCGATGAACCGGGTTCATTTCACGCGGCGGCCCCGACAGGACACGGCCCCGCACTCACGGCGCCGGAGGATCAGGACGCCTCTGCCTCGATCCAAGAGGCCAACCGCGCGCGGAACACAGCTTCACTGAAGTTCTCGGCGTGCGCGCTCACGATGGACCTGTCCAGTTCGTCTAGGTGCCGAAGTCGATCGACGTAGTCGTGCGGCTCCTTGGACGCGAGAAGGAATCCGGTCTTGCCGTCGGCGACGGTCTCCAGCAGGCCGCCTGAGCGCAGGCCCAGAACCGGCGTACCGCAGGCCATCGCCTCGACCGGGATGATGCCGAAGTCCTCGTGGGTCGGGAAGAGCAGTGCCTTCGCGCCCCAGTAGAGCTCGCGCAGGCGCTCGCGGGAAGGCCGTTGCTCGAAGGTGACGGGAACGCTGACGGACGCCGCCTGTCGGCGCAGCACCGCCTCCATGGGCCCCGAGCCGGCGATCACCAGCGGCAGCCGCGCCGCCTCGGCGATCTGGATCATCAGGTCGAAGTTCTTGTAGGGAATCCAGCGTCCCACGCCGAGCAGGTAGTCACGGGACTGCGACCGCTGGGCCGCGGGAGCGGCCGCGAAGTAGTCGACGTCCACCGGAGGATGGATGACGTAGGCGTCCCGCTTCCAGAAGCGTTCGATGCGGCCCCGCACTTCGCTGGAGTTGGCCGCGTAGCTGTGGACGTGGCGGTTCATGCGTACGTCGACCGCCTGCAGCGCCCTGCGGGGCAGGCTCAGCACGCCGGGCGACCCGCGGTGGTCGAGGTTCGGGCTCCAGATGTAACGCGCCGGCGAATGGATGTAGCTGAGGTACCTGGTGTGCTCCGACGGGCCGGCCTTCACGTGGTGCGCGAAGGCGTGGCTGGACGACAGCACCAGGTCGAACTTCTCCCGGGTGAGGGTGCGCCAGGCCAGCGGCATCATGGGCAGCGCCAGGGCCTTCGACCGGCGCAACGGGGTACGGCCCAGCCAGGACTCCCGGTACGACGCGCCGCGGTGCGCGTCGCGGTCGCGCCACAGCACGAAACCCTTGGCCTGCGGGAGCACCTGGTTGATCGCAAGGAACACGTTCTCGGATCCGCCGGTCGCGCCGAACCACTCGTGCACGATCGCCACCGACTTGCCCGGCAGCAGGGTGGCCTGGTCGGCCCTGGCTTCATGTGACATGGCGAAATCCGTTCCTCAACGCCGCTTGCCAACCTTGCCGGGTCGCCAAGCATCTCCAAGTGACCAGCCGCGTCGTGGCTGGGTGCGCTCGCGTCGGCGAGCGGGCGGCCGACCGCCGCGTGCGGCGGGAACGATGCCGGGGGAGGTCAGCGCCCGCCGCCGCGGAAGACCTCGGCCAGGGTGCGCAGGACGACCTTGACATCGAGCCAGAGCGACCAGTTCTCGATGTAGTAGTTGTCGAACCGTGCCCGGTCCGCGATCGGTGTATCCCCGCGCAGGCCACTGACCTGGGCCAAGCCCGTCAGGCCGACGGGCACCCGGTGGCGCATGCCGTAACCGGGGAACTCGGCGGTGAACTTCTTCACGAAGTAAGGCCGCTCCGGCCTCGGGCCCACGAAGGTCATGTCGCCGCGGAGGATGTTCCACAGCTGGGGCAGCTCGTCGATCGAGGTGCGCCGCATGAGCCGGCCGAAGGCGCTGACCCGACGGTCGTTGGCGATGGACCAGTTGGTCTGGGACTCCTGCTCGTTGACCGGCCGCATGGACCGGAACTTGATCACCTTGAACGGCTTGCCGTGCCGGCCGATGCGCTCCTGGTAGAACAGGATGCCAGGGCCGCCGTCCAGCCGGGTGCCGATCGCGACGATCAGCAGCAGCGGGCTGAGCAGCACGAGTGCGAGCGACGAGAAGAACACGTCGGTGGCCCGCTTCACCGCCCAGCGCCAGCCGGACAGCGTGGTGTCGGCGATGTGCACCACGGGAATGGCGCCGATGTGGTCGGGCAGCTTGCTGTTCGAGTGCGATCCCCACAGCGTCGGCACGACCCAGATGTCGCAATTCTCGCCGGACTGGCGGACGACCTCCATGAGTTCCGACTCCCGGCACTGGTGGTCGGCGATGATGATGACGTCGCACTCGACCATGGCGATCGTCTTGCCGAGTTCCTCCAAGGTGCCGACCAGCGGCAGGAGCGCGTTCTCGCGGGCCGCCGCGGTGTCCACGGAGCCCGCGAAGCGCAGCCCGTACTGCGGGTAGCGGCGCAGCAGGCGCCCCAGCTCGGCGGTGATCGGGCCGCTGCCGATGATGAGGGCGTTGTGCTCCACCCACCGGCGCCGCCGTGCGAAGAGCACCAACGACCTGGTGATGGTACGTCCGACGATGACGAGGGCCGCGGAGAAGGCGACGCTGGTCATGAAGTCGGCGACATGGCCGACCGAATCGTGCCGCTGCGCAGCGATGATCGCGACGACCGAGGCGGCGACGAGCAGGCGGCCGCACAGGCTGGGCAATTCGTCGAGGATGCTCATGTGCCGTCGGCCGCGGTAGAGCCCGCCCATCGCGAAGATGATGACGGTGAGCGCCGCGAAGGAGAGATTGCCGCGCCAGAACCGGTCCGTCAGCGCCAGTGGAGCCAGTAGTGCGACGAGATCGGCGGGGGCTGCCATCATCCACGCGCGCAGCGACCGGGTGCGCCCCGACTGGGGTGAACCGATGTATGGGAGGACCGCGGTCGTGTCGAAATCGACATCGTCCCTTTTGTCCATACTTACGATGCCGCGCTGCGTCGGCACCTTGGTGCTCGGTGTTTCCGGAGCGTCGGGGATGTGCCGGAACACCGCGTGCACTTCGCCGTCACCCGAGGTGACCGTGGGGGTTCTCGAGCTCGGAATGGACGCGTAAGTCGGCAGGCTCAGGTCTTCCACAACTATGTCCCCGTGGTCATCGGTGGTAATGCGGCAATCGCTCGCACCCTACGGCTGACGCGTCGAATCGCGCCAGCCGTGGGGCGCAAAATTGCCGAAGTGTTACTTATTGGCCAGCGCTTCGAGCTGCGCGACATCGTCATTGCGCAGAGCCTCGTAGAAAGGCCCGACTTTGGCTGTATCGACGAGAACGACGCTCTCAGTCCCCTTTGTCCCGCAGCACGTCGCCGGACTCGTGAAGAAGGAGAGACCGCCACCGCTGAGGCCACGCAGCTCCATGGCCGTGTCCAGCAGGTTCATCGTCGAGTCCACCTTGACCGCGCCGGCGGTGGCGTTGAGGAACGACGTCAGCTTCGCCGGGCTGGACAGGACACCGCCGGAGGTGGCTTTGTCCAGAATGGCCTTGATTACCTGCTGCTGGTGCTTGATGCGGGTGAAGTCACCGTCGGCGAAGACGTAGCGCTCACGGGCGTAGTCCAAGGCCATGCCGCCGTCCATGACCTGCTTGCCCGCCTTGAAGGTGCGCTTGCTGCCGGGCAGCAGCGAGTGTGTGGAGGTGAAGCCCTTCTCCACGGTGATGGTGACACCGCCGAGAGCGTCGACGATCTCCTTGAAGCCCGAGAAGTCGACGATGATGACGTTGTCGATGCGCACGCCGGTGAACTTCTCGATGGTCTGCACCAGCAGCGGGATGCCGCCCCAGGCGAACGCGGCGTTGATCTTCGCTTCGCGGCCGCCCTCGCCCCGCTTGGACTTGGGCACGAACACCCAGGTGTCACGCGGGATCGAGATCAGTTGCGCGCTGCTGTGGTCACCGGGAATGTGCGCCAGGATGATCGTGTCGGTACGTGAGCCGCTGGTGGCGTCGGGGTCGCGGGTGTCGCTGCCGAGCATCAGGAAGTTCTTGACCTTGGGCTCCGCCTTCACGGGGCGCTCGGCCTCGGGGATCTCCTCGAAGGCGTCGACGCGTTCGATGCTGTCGTCGACGGACTTCAGGTAGAGCCCGCCGGCGAGCAGACCGCCCCCGCCCAGCAGGGCGATCACCAGGGCGGTGATCAGGGCGATGCGCTTGGCGCGCTTACGGCCGCGCGACTTCTGCTTACCCGACTTACCCGACGGCTCCTCGTCGATCGGGTCGATGATCTCGGTGAGGTCATCGTCGGCGTATCGGGATCGGGAAGGGCGTACAGAGTGGGAGGGGGACCGGCGTGCCATGGCGGGCATACTACTGACTGCGGATTGCTTTTGCGGTCCCGCCGAAGAGGCGGTAACGGTACCGGGCAGCATTAGTGGCAATTGTCACGCAATACAATTAGGCAGACGCCATGAAAAGGACTATGCCGGTCAATTCCGACCCATGTAGATATGGACGGTTTGACCGGCATAGTCGGTTTGTGTAGTTAGGCCGTCGTGCGGAAGGCCTGCTCCAGCAGAGCCAGACCGCGGTCCAGTTCCTCGTCGGTGATGACCAGCGGCGGCAGGAAGCGGAACACGTTTCCCCAGGTGCCGCAGGTCAGGGTGAGCAGGCCGGCCGCGTGGCAGGCCTTGTTCACCGCGCCGGTGAGGATCGGGTCCGGTTCGAGCGTGCCGGGTCTGGTCAGCTCGATCGCGATCATCGCGCCGCGGCCGCGGACCTGGGCGATCTGCGGGTACTTGCCGGCCAGGGTGGTCAGCCGGTCGGTCAGCGCCGCGCCGATGCGCCGCGCCGCGCCGTTCAGGTCCAGCTCGCGCATGGTCTCGATGCTGGCGAGTGCCGCCGCGCAGGCGATCGGGTTGCCGCCGTACGTGCCACCGAGCCCGCCGGCGTGCACCGCGTCCATCACGTCCGCCCGGCCGGTGACCGCGGCCAGTGGCAGGCCGCCCGCGATGCCCTTGGCCGTGGTGATCAGATCCGGAACCACCTGCTCGTGCTCGGAGGCGAACCAGTCGCCGGTGCGGCAGAAGCCGGTCTGGATCTCGTCGGCGACGAACAGCGCCCCGTTCGCCGACGCCCAGGACGCCAGCGCGGGCAGGAAACCGGGCGCGGGCACCACGAAGCCGCCCTCGCCCTGGATCGGCTCGATCACGATCGCGGCCACGTTCTGCGCCCCGACCTGCGTGGTGATCACGTCGAGGGCGCGGGCGGCGGCCTGCTCGCCGGTCAGTCCGTCGCGCAGCGGGTAGGACATCGGCGCCCGGTAGACCTCCGGTGCGAACGGCCCGAAGCCGTGCTTGTACGGCATGTTCTTCGCGGTCAGCGCCATGGTCAGGTTCGTCCGGCCGTGGTAGCCGTGCTCGAACACGATCACCGCGGAGCGCCCGGTGGCATACCGGGCGATCTTCACCGCGTTCTCCACCGCCTCCGCGCCGGAGTTGAACAGTGCCGAGCGCTTCGCGAAGTCGCCCGGCGTCAGCTCGTTGAGCTGCTCGCACACCGACACGTACGACTCGTACGGGGTGACCATGAAGCAGGTGTGCGTGAACCGCTCGACCTGCTCGCGCACCGCCGCGACCACCGCGGGCGCGCTGTTGCCCACGTTGGTGACCGCGATGCCGGCCGCGAAGTCGATCCACTCCCGCCCGTCGACGTCGGTCAGCGTCCCGCCGGATGCGCGCTCGACGTAGGAGGACAGCACCGAGCCGACGCCGCGGGCCACCGCCTCCACGCGCCGGGCGTGGATGTCAGAGGAGGCACTCAAGATCATTCTCCGATGTTGTGCATGACGTGCTTGACCCGGGTGTAGTCCTCCAGGCCGTACGCGGACAGGTCCTTGCCGTACCCCGACTGCTTGAAACCGCCGTGCGGCATCTCCGCGACCAGCGGGATGTGGGTGTTCACCCACACGCAGCCGAAGTCCAGCCGCTTGCTCAGCCGCATCGCCCGGCCGTGGTCGGCGGTCCAGACGCTGGACGCCAGCCCGTAGCGGCAGTCGTTGGCGTGACGCAGCGCCTCGGCCTCGTCGGCGACCTTCTGCACGGTGATGACCGGGCCGAACACCTCGTCGGTGACGATCTCGTCGCCCTGGATCAGATCGGCGACGACGGTCGGCGCGAAGAACCAGCCCCGCTCGCCGACGCGCTCGCCGCCGGTGGTGACGCGGGCATGCGCGGGCAGCCGCTCGATGAAGCCGGTGACCTTGGCGAGCTGGTTGGCGTTGTTGAGCGGGCCGTAGAGCACGTCCTCGTCGTCCGGCGCGCCGGTCTTGAGGCTGCGGGCCTGCTCGGTGAGCGCGTCGACGAACGCGTCGTACGCCCCCTCGGTGACCAGCACCCGGGTGGCCGCGGTGCAGTCCTGGCCGGCGTTGAAGAACCCGGCGATCGCGATGCCCTCGGCCGCCGCCGCGATGTCGGCGTCGTCGAACACCAGGACCGGGGCCTTGCCGCCCAGCTCCAAGTGGGTGCGCTTGAGCGCGGGCGCGGCCGACGCGGCGACCTCGGAGCCGGCCCGGGTGGAGCCGGTGATGGAGACCAGCGCCGGGGTCGGGTGCGCGACCAGGGCGCGGCCGGTGTCGCGGTCACCGCAGACCACGTTCAGCACGCCCGGCGGCAGGAACTCGGCGGCGATCTCGGCCAGCAGCAGCGTCGACATCGGCGTGGTGTCGGACGGCTTGAGCACCACGGTGTTGCCCGCGGCGATCGCCGGCGCGAACTTCCACACGGCCATCAGCAGCGGGTAGTTCCATGGCGTGACCTGCGCGCAGACGCCGATCGGCTCGCGGCGCACGTAGCTGGTCATGTTCGCCATGTACTCGCCGGCCGAGCGGCCCTCCAGCAGCCGGGCGGCGCCCGCGAAGAAGCGCAGCTGGTCGATCGCGGGCGGCAGCTCCTCGCTCGCGGTCAGGTGCAGCGGCTTGCCGGTGTTGCGGCTCTCCAGGGCGACCAGCTCGTCGGCGCGGGCCTCGACCGCGTCCGCGATCTTCAGCAGGGCCTTCTGGCGCTCGCTGGGCGTGGTGTCCCGCCAGATCTCGAACGCGGCGGCCGCGGCGGCCATGGCGTCCTCCACGTCCTGCTTCCCGGAGACGGGCGTCTCGGCGAGAATCTCCCCGGTGCACGGGTCGATGAGATCTGCGTAGCCGCCGTCCACCGGAGCTACGTACTTGCCGTTGATAAAGTTGGCCAATTTCTCTGTCATCGGTGGCATACGGCTATCTTCGCGACGAAATCCGTGTCGAGCAAGGGTCTTGAGCAACTGTTTCCGTGCGTTAGGGTGGGCATATGGCCGATCGGACCCCCTACTGGATCGCCGGTTCTCCGGAGACCAGTGATGATCTCGTTGTCGTTCGCAATCCCTACGACGGGCGCGTGGTCGGTCAGACCGCCAACGCTACGCCTGGGCAGGTCGAAATCGCGGTAGCGGCCGCCGCGGAGGTGGCCGGTGAAGCCGCCCGGCTGCCCGCCGCCGCCCGCGCCGCGGCCCTCGACCACGTCAGCAGGCGGCTGGCCGAGCGGGGCGCGGAGGTC
>NZ_JAAOTI010000056.1:0-18588 GCF_011297315.1 Catellatospora chokoriensis | reverse complement strand
CGATCCGGTCCAGCCACACCGCCGTCGACAGGTTCGACACCCGGCTGCCGCCGGACACCGACGCCGCCTTCGCGCTCCACTCCGGGTTCACGTAACCACGCGCCCCCGAGTACGGGTTGTCGACCTTGCCGCTCTGCGTGATGTCGTTGTCGATCTCGGTCACCGCCAGCGAGGCGCCGGTGTAGCCCGAGGCGGACGCCGCCACCGTGGCGGTGCCGTGGGTCTGGTCGCTGTCCTCGGCGGCCGCGATCGAGACGCTCACGCCGGCGACCGCGTTCGACGGGGTCAGCGTGACCGACGACGGGGCGGTGATGCTGGTGTCGCCGCTGCGGGCCAGGGCCACCGTCACGTTGCTGGTCGGCGCGGCGCTCAGCTTGACCGTGACCGACGAGCTGCTGCCCTCGGCGACGCTCACCGACGACGGGGTGATGATGATCGACCGGGTCTGCGGGCTCGGGCTGGTGCTCGGGCTCGGCTGGGTGCTCGGGCTCGGGCTGCTGCTCGGGCCGGTGCTCGGGCTCGGGGTCACCCCACCGGTGGTGCAGGTGGTGTTGTTCAGCGTGAACGACGTCGGCTTGGTGTTGGCGCCGGACCAGCGGCCGTTGAAGCCGATGCTGGTCGACGCGCCGGTGCCGAGCGTGCCGTTGTAGGACAGGCTGTTGCCCGTGATGTTGGCGCCCGACTGCGACCAGGTGGCCGACCAGCCGGGAGCGGTCAGCGTCTGGCCCGACGGGAACGCGAACTTGAGCGACCAGCTCGTGATCGGGTCGCCGGTGTTCTTGACGGTGATGGACGCGGTGAAGCCGCCGCTGCCGGGGGCTTCGGTCCAGTCGTTGCTGGTGTACGCGATGTCACAACCGGGCGCGGCGTGCGCGATCGCCGCGGGGATCGTGACGAGGCCGGCGACCACGAGGGCGCTCGCGCCGGTCAGCGCGATCACCTTGCGCCTTCCGGACAGCCTGATCGGGAATCTCATTGCCTTCTCCTTGGGCCGTTTCCGGATCCCCGGGCAGGGGTCCGGTGTGGACCAGGCACGGCCGAGAGGCGGGCCGCGCCGAGGCGCCACGAGAGTGGTGCGGATTGCCCGGCCCGGCGGGCGGAACTGAGGTGAACGCAGACGACCGGAACGCGGTCCGTGACAACGCCGTCCCGGCGAGACACCGGGTGCCCTCGGCGATGAAATCGCGTGTGCTCCCAACGCGAATGCGGTCATCGTCGCACACGAAACAAGCACGACACAATACCGGTCATCTATGCGTTGACCTGCCGGTGAAAGTTTCAGCCGCGGTGGTTGAGCACCGCCGAGATCAACCGGACCACGTCGGTGTGCAGCGCCGCGAACCGGCCCTCGACGTCCGCGCCGGCCGACCCGGTGTACGGGTCGATGGCGTGCAGCAGCAGCTCGTTGATACCGCCGACGATGGCCAGCGCCTGCGCCTGCGACAGCGGCCGCAGGTCCGGGTCGCTGAGCCGGCCCACCTCCACCAGGTCGACCAGGGTGCCCGCGAAGCGCTGCAGGGTCAGCTGGCGCAGCCTGAACGCGCGGTGCCCGGCCGCCTGCACCTCGATCAGCATGGTCCGGGTGAACGCCGGCATCGTCTCCAGCGCGCCGAGGTATGCCGCCGCGCCGTCGCTGATGCGCTGCGGCCAGGGCTGGTCGCCGGAGGCCGCCGCGCGGATGATCAGCATCAGCCGGTCGCAGACGTGCTCGTAGAGCGCCGTCAGGCACTCTTCCTTGGTCGTGAAGTGCTCATAGAAGGTGCGCTTGGAAACCCTGGCCAGCGCCACGATGTCGGCGATGGTGGTCGATGCGTAGCCCTTCTCGGCCACGCAGGCGGCGAGCGCCGTGGTCAGGTCACGGCGGACCGACTCGGGCGTCCGGGTGGGGGCGGCCAAGGCTCCTCCGCTGGTCGGGCGCGTCAGGGGTCGATTGGGTGGAGACTGTACCGGTGGCTCGTGACGATTTCGGGCCTTCCCTGCTCTGTTACCCGATGGTAATTTCTCGGGCAAGAGCTGGTACGCATTGGTACCACATAGGAGGTCGCCCGTGAGCAGCGACAATGCGGACCGCCATACCCGCATCGCGATCATCGGCGCCGGGTTCGGCGGGATCGGCACCGCCATCCGGCTGCGCGGCGCGGGCTACCGCGATTTCCTGGTCTTCGACCGCGGTGACGAGGTCGGCGGGACCTGGCGCGACAACTCCTACCCCGGCTGCGCCTGCGACGTGCCCTCGCACCTGTACTCCTTCTCCTTCATCCGCAATCCGGGCTGGAGCCGCAGCTTCTCGCCACAGCCGGAGATCTGGGCCTACCTGCGCCGCTGCTCCGACGAGCACGGCGTGCGCCCCCATCTGCGGCTCGGGCACGAGGTGTACGCGGCCGCCTGGGACGCCGACGCGCGGCTGTGGCGGCTCGACACCTCGCACGGGGCATACACCGCGCAGATCCTGGTCGCGGCGGGCGGGCCGCTCACCGAGCCGTCGATCCCCGAGCTGCCCGGCCTCGCCGAGTTCCGCGGCGAGGCGTTCCACTCCGCGCGCTGGCGGCATGACCTCGAGCTGGCCGGGCGCCGGGTCGCCGTGATCGGCACCGGGGCGTCGGCGATCCAGTTCGTGCCGCAGATCGCGCCGCAGGTGGCCGCGCTGACGCTGTTCCAGCGCACCCCGGCCTGGGTGCTGCCGCGCCGCGACCGGCGCATCAGCGCCGTCGAGCGGCGGCTGTTCCGTGCCGCGCCGTTCACCCATCGGCTCGCGCGGGCCGGGGTGTACTGGGGACGCGAGGTCCAGGCCACCGCGTTCCTGCGCCCGGCGCTGATGCGGCTCGGGCAGGGCATGGCCCGCCGGCACCTGCGCCGCTCGGTCGCCGACCCGGTGCTGCGCGAACGGCTCACGCCCTCGTACACGATGGGCTGCAAGCGGGTGCTGCTGTCCGATGACTTCTACCCCGCGCTGGAACGCGCCAACGTGGACGTGGTCACCGAGCCGATCACCCGGGTCACCGCCGACGGCGTGGTCACCGGCGACGGGCGGGCGCATCCCGTCGACACCCTCGTGTTCGGCACCGGCTTCCACGTCACCGACCTGCCGATGGCGCGGGCGATCCGCGGTGCCGACGGGCGCACCCTGGCCGAGCACTGGGCGGGCAGCATGTACGCCTACCGCGGCACCGCCGTCACCGGCTTCCCGAACCTGTTCCTGCTGCTCGGCCCGAACACCGGGCTCGGCCACAACTCCGTCGTGTTCATGATCGAGTGCCAGCTCAGCTACCTGCTCGGCGCGCTGCGCCACCTCGACACCACCGGCGTCGCCGCGATCGAGCCGCTGCCCGAGGCGCAGCGGGCGTACAACGCCGCGCTGGACCGCGCGATGGACGGCACGGTGTGGACCAGCGGCGGCTGCCGCAGCTGGTATCTCGACCCCAGCGGCCGCAACTCCACCCTGTGGCCCGGCTACACCTGGTCGTACTGGCTGCGCACGCGCCGCTTCGACGCCGCCGCCTACCGGGCCGTGCCGGCCCGCACCCCCGTCGCCGAGGAGCACCGATGAGCGAGCGTCACGAACGACTCACGTGCCTGGGTCCCCATGCCCGTGACGAGCGCAGCGAGGAGCGGGCATGAGCAACGAGCTGCGTGACCAGGTTGTGCTGATCACCGGCGCGGCCCGGGGCATCGGCGCGCACACCGCCCGCCTGGCGGCCGCCCGCGGGGCGCGGCTGTCCCTGGTCGGGCTCGAACCGGACCGGCTGCGCCGGCGGGCCGAGGAGCTCACCGCCGCCCACGGCGCGGGCGCCGCAGCCTGGTTCGAGGCCGACGTCACCGACTCGGCCGCGCTGGAGCGGGCCGTCGCCGGGACGCTGCGGGCCTTCGGGCGTATCGACCGCGTGCTCGCCAACGCCGGGATCGCCGGTCTCGGCACGGTCGCCACGGGCGACGTCGAGGCGCTGGCCCGCACCGTCGAGGTGAACCTGATCGGCGTGATGCGCACGGCCGCCGCCACGGCCGCGCCGGTCATCGCCGCCCGCGGCTACTACCTGCTGGTGTCGTCGACGGCGGCGTTCACCGCGCTGCCCGGCATGTCCGCGTACTGCGCGGCGAAGGCCGGGGTCGAGCACTTCGGCAACGCGCTGCGGCTGGAGCTGGCCCACCACGGCGTCGGCGTCGGCACCGCCCACCCCGGGTGGGTCGACACCGACCTGGTCCGCGACGCCAAGGACGACCTGCCGTCGTTTCGCGCCGCGTTCGGCAGCCTGCCCTGGCCGGTCGGCTCGACCAGCTCCGTCGAGCGGTGCGCGCAGGCGTTCGTGCGCGGGCTGGAGCGGCGGCGCAGGCGGGTGTACGTGCCGCGCGCCATCGGCGGTGTGCAGCTGCTGCGCACCGTGGTGAACAGCGCGTTCGCCGACCGGCTGGTGGGACGGCGGTCGCGGTCGCTGGTGCCGCAGCTGGAGCAGGAGGTGGCGGCGCTGGGCCGGTCGTTCGGCGTGCACAGCGCCGAGTCGGGCCGCAGGGGGATCCGGTGAGCGGGCGACGGAAGCGGGTGCGGGCATGACGATCGAGGTGGCGTACGAGCGCCGCGGCGCGGGCGAACCGCTGGTGCTGATCCACGGCATCGGCCATCACTGGCGGGCCTGGGAGCCGGTGCTCGACCTGCTGGCCGAGGCCCACGACGTGATCGCCATCGACCTGCCCGGCTTCGGCCGATCGCCGGTCCCGGCCGACGGCATGCCCGCCGACATGGCACAGACCGTCGCCGCCGTCGCCCAGTGGTTCGACGAGCAGGGCCTGCACCGGCCGCATGTGGCGGGCAACAGTCTCGGCGGCGCGATCGCGCTGGAACTGGCCGCGGCCGGGCTCGTCGCCTCCGCGACCGCGATCGCCCCGGCCGGTTTCTGGAAGCGCTGGCAGGTGCGGTACGCGCTGACCGTGCTCACCGCGCTGCGCTGGGGCACGCTGCTGCCCCAGCCGATGGTGCGCGCCAACATGCGGCCCGCACGCACCCGGGCCCTGGCCTTCGCGATGCTGATGAGCCATCCCGGCCGCATCGACGCCGAGCGCGCGGTCGCCGACGCCCTCGCGCTGCGGACCGGCGCCGGGTTCGGGCCGGTCGCGAAGGTCGCCGGGCGGGGCTACGAGTTCCGCGGCGAGCCGTCCGTGCCGGTGACCGTGGCCTGGGGCGATCGTGACCGGATCCTGCTGCCGCGCCAGGCCGGCATCGCCCGCGACCGGCTGCCGCAGGCCCGCCACGTGACCCTGCCCGGCTGCGGCCACGTCCCGATGAGCGACGACCCGGCCCTGCTGGCCGAGGTCATCCTCGCCACCACCGCCCGCCGCACCTGATCACGGCCGGAAAGGAAGGATGCCGGCGGTGGCGCGGCCGGGCCGTCCCGGCGTGCGATGCCGGCGTGCGTCGGCGATGCTGTGAGCGTGGAGTACGTGTCCAGAGTGCCGCGACCGCTGCTGGACGGGCTGATCGACGACCTTTACTACCTGGCGGGTGCGCCGCCGTACGCCCGGCTGATGCTGCCGCCCGCGCCGTCGGCGCTGCTCATCGTCAACCTCGGGGCGCCGTTCCGCATCCGCGCCGGCACTGACGTCGAGACGGCCGAGTACGCCGACGGCTGCGTGATCACCACTCCCACCCGCGCGTGGGAATTCGGCTACCCACACCCGACCCGGTCCGTCGGCGTGCACGTCAAGCCATGGGGGCTGGCGCCGTTCCTGCCGATGCCCGCGGCCGAGCTGTGTGACCGGCCGGTGACGGTGGAGCAGGTGTGGGGCCGGCCCGCCGTTGCCGAGCTGCGAGACCGGCTGGCCGCGGCGGACGGACCCCACGAGATGCTGACGCTGCTCGAGGAGGAGCTGATGCGGCGGCTGTGCGACACCGCGGGCCTGGGGCTGGTCCGCCATACGAGCCGGGTCATCGCGGCGACCGGCGGGGCGGCGGCGATCGGCGACCTGGGCAAGGCAGCCGGTGTCAGCAGCACTCATCTGGCACAGCGGTTCAAGGAGCTCATCGGCGTCACGCCCAAGCGGCTGGCCCGCACCTACCGCTTCGCCGCCGCCGTGTTCGCGATCGACCCGGCCGGACCGATCGACTGGGGCGACCTCGCCGGTGGCGCAGGCTACTTCGACCAGGCCCACTTCGGCCACGACTTCCGGGCGTTCACCGGGCTCACGCCGACCCGGTACGTCGAGGTCCGGCGGCGGTTCATGCGCGAACATCCCGGCCACGCGATGGACGGCTGGCCGCTGCCGGCCGATTGATTTCTTACAAGAACGACAGCTCACGGCACGCTAATTTGGGGGCGTCCCCAAGCAGAGGAGAGCCCCGTGGGCAAGGTGGTCTTGTACAGCTCGGTGTCGGTGGACGGTTTCGTCGCGGACGCCGATGATCAGCCCGGACCGCTGTTCGACTGGTTGTCCAGCGGTGACGTCCCGCTGGACGAGAGCGGCGTGTTGAAGGTGTCGCAGACGTCCTACGACTACACCCGGCCGTACTGGGACCAGATCGGGGCGACGGTCGTCGGCCGCCACGTCTTCGACATGACGGACGGCTGGGACGGGAAGCCTCCGGGCGGGATCGACCACGTGGTCGTCGTGACGCACCGGCCGGCGCCCGAGGGCTGGGACCCCGAGGCCCCGTTTCACTTCGTCGACGGCGTCGAGGCGGCCGTGGCCAAGGCGCAGGAGCTTGCGGGTGACCGCATGGTCGAGGTCGCCGCCGGCGACGTCGGTGGCCAGGTGTTTGCCGCGGGCCTGATCGACGAGGTGCGCATGGACGTCGTACCCGTCGTGTTCGGATCCGGCAAGCGCTACTTCGGGTCGGTCGACGCGCAGCACCTGTTGGCGGATCCGGACGTGGTGATTCAGGGCAACCGGGTGCTTCACCTGCGCTATCAGGTGCGCCGTCGACCGAGCTGAACGGGTACGCGACAGAGTCCTGACACAGGATCGGGCGTCCCTCGGTCCTGGCGGGGTCAGTGGGTGAAGTCGAGGACGACTTTGATGTCGTCGGGTCGGTTCTCCAGGGCCGCGGCGTGGTCGGCGGCGGGGACACGGCGGGTGATCAGGGCGGACAGCCAGGCGGGGTCGGCGGACCGGAGCGCGTGGGCCGCTTCCTGCCAGTGGCGCAGGTTGGCGTTGACCGAGCCGAAGACCACGTTGTTCTCCAGCACCATGTCGCGGTTGAGGCCGCCGAGGTCCAGCGCCAGCTTGCGGCCGCCGCTGGAGACGCCGGTCAGGCACACCGTGCCGTTGGGGCCGACCTGGTCGATGACCTGCGCGATGAGCGGCGGCGCGCCGGTGCACTCCAGCACCAGGTCCGGCTCGAAGCCCAGGTCGCCGACCAGGCCGGTGTGGTAGGTCGCGCCGAGGCCGGCGACCAGCTCGGGTTTGGGCCCGTCGGTGGACCGGTCGAGGACGTGGACCTCCAGGTCGCGCTGGCGGCCCAGCAGCGCGGCCAGCAGACCGATCGGGCCGGCGCCGGTGACCAGCACGGTCCTCGGGTCGTACCGGGCGCGCAGGCCGATCCGTTCGATGTGCTCCCAGGCCTTGGCGACCACACTGGCGGGCTCCAGCAGCATGCCCACCTCGAGCAGGGAGGCGTCCAGGCCGACCGCGAAGTCGGGCTCGACGCGCCAGCGCTCGCGGGCGAAGCCGTGCCGCTGCTTGATGCCGCACTCCACGTACTGGCCGTTGCGGCACATGTCCCACTCGCCGACCAGGCAGTTGAGACAGGGCACCGGGTCGGGCCGGCGCACGATGCCGGCCACCAGGTCGCCGGGTTGCCAGCGACCGGAGTCGTCGGAGATCACGCGGCCCAGCGACTCGTGCCCGATGACCAGGCGGTCTCCCGGGCCGGGCGCGGTGCCGTACTCCCCCGCGACGATCTCGCGGTCGGTGCCGCACACGCCGACGGCGATCGCGGCCACCAGCACCTGGCCCTCGGACTCGTCCGGTTCGGGCAGGTCGTCGACGTACTGGGCCGAGTTCGGGCGTCCCGCCTCGACGATCAAACCTCGCATAGCCGTCACCTTAGGCTCGTCGGTCGTCATCCGACAGGCATTCGCCCGCCGGCCCGGCCATGTCCACGATGCCCGGCTTGCCGGGTCTACCGGCCAGCGTCAGACGCCACTGCTCGCACGTGCGACAACACCGCGTGTAGTGCATCCTTTACTGCATGTCCACGGACCGCGCCCCCTCCGCCTACCCGCCCGCCGCCCGGCTGAACCTCGTGGAGCAGATCCACGGGCACCGGATCGCCGACCCCTACCGCTGGTTGGAGGACCCCGCCGACCCGGACACCGCGGCCTGGTCCCGCGCGCAGGACGAACTGCTGGCCGAACACCGGGCGGGCTGGTCCGACCGCGCCGCCCTGCGCGAGCGGCTGGCGCAGCTGCTCGCCGTCGGCGCGGTGACGGCGCCCGTCTGGTACGGCGAGCACGGCTTCTTCCAGCGGCGGGCGGCCGAGCAGGACCACGCGGCACTGCTGGTGATCGAACCCGACGGGACCGAGCGGGTCCTGCTCGACCCGAACGCCGTCGACCCGACCGGGGCGACGACGCTGGACTGGTACTACCCGTCGCCGGAAGGCACCCTGCTGGCGTACGCGCTGTCGGTGGGCGGCACCGAGGAGCCGCTGCTGCGGGTGATGGAGGTGGCCACCGGGACGATCGTGGACGGGCCGATCGACCGGATGCGGCACACCGCGATCGCCTGGCTGCCCGGCGGCGAGGCCTTCTACTACTCGCGGTTCCTCGCCCCGGGCACGGTCGAAGGCGACGACCCGAAGCTGCACCGCCGGGTGTACCTGCACCGGCTCGGCACCGACCCGGAGACCGACTCGCTGATCCTCGGCGACGGCTCGCCCCGCGGCCGCTACTTCATGCCGCGGGTGTCCCGGGACGGCCGCTGGCTCACCATCAGCGAGACCCAGGGCACCGACCCGCGCAACGACCTGTGGCTGGCCGACCTGTCGGCGAGCCCGCCGGAGGCGCCCGCGCTGCGAGCCGTGCAGCAGGGCGTCGACGCGATGACCTACCCGCACTTCCACGGCGACCTGGTCTACCTGCAGACCAACCGCGACGCGCCGCGGTGGCGGCTGTGCGTGGCCGACCCGGCCGACCCGGCGTACGCGAACTGGCGCGAGCTGATCGCCGAGGACGCCGGGGCGGTGCTCGACGACTACGAGATCCTCGACGGCCCGGCGCTGGAGTCGCCGGTGCTGCTGGTGGCCACCACCCGGCACGCGCTCAGCGAGCTGACGGTGCACGAGCTGCACACCGGCGAGGAGGTCGCCAAGGTCGCGCTGCCCGGCGTCGGCAGCCTCGGCCCGCTGACGTCGCGCCGCGACGGCGGCCACGAGGCCTGGTTCAGCTACGGCGACCACACCACGCCCGGCACCGTGCACCGCTTCGACGCCCGCGACAACACCGTCGGCCTGTGGGCCCGGCCACCCGGCGCGGTCGTGGTCGGCGACGTGGTGACCGAGCAGGTCACCTACACCTCGCCCGACGGCACCGACGTGCGCATGTTCGTGGTCGCGCCCGCCGGGACCGCCACCGGGCCCCGGCCCACGCTGCTGTACGGGTACGGCGGCTTCAACATCTCGCTGACCCCCTGGTACTCGCCGATGGCCATCGCCTGGGCGGAGGCCGGCGGGGTGTGGGCGGTGGCGAACCTGCGCGGCGGCGGAGAGGAGGGCGAGCAGTGGCACCGCGACGGCATGCTCGCCCGCAAGCAGAACGTCTTCGACGACTTCCACGCCGCCGCGGACTGGCTGGTCGCGTCCGGCACGACCACGCCGGGCCAGCTGGCGATCATGGGTGGCTCCAACGGCGGCCTGCTCGTCGGCGCGGCGCTGACCCAGCGACCGCACGCGTACGCCGCCGTGGTCTGCTCCGCGCCGCTGCTGGACATGGTCCGCTACGAGCTGTTCGGCCTCGGCTCGACCTGGGCCGGGGAGTACGGCACCGCCGCCGACCCGGAGCAGCTCGGCTGGCTGCTGGGCTACTCGCCGTACCACCACGTGCACGAGGGCGCCGAGTATCCGGCCGTGCTGTTCACCGTGTTCGACGGCGACAGCCGGGTGGACCCGCTGCACGCCCGCAAGCTCGCGGCCACGCTGCAGCACGCGACGTCGAGCACCCGGCCGGTGCTGCTGCGCCGCGAGGGCGACGTCGGGCACGGCAACCGGTCCGTGTCACGGACCCTGGACCTGTACGCGGACGAGCTGGCCTTCCTGACCGCGTACACCCGTCGGGCCTGAACCGCCCGCCTGGCCCGGCCGATGCGGCATGATCCGACTCTCTCTAGAGTCGGATCATGCCGCTGACGCTTCCGACCCATCCCGTCGCGGTCGTTCCGCTCAAGCTGTGGCGTCCGCGCTGGTTCGACGGTGTCGCGTTGACGATCGGCGCGGTCGCGCCCGACCTCGCCTTCGCCGCCGACGGTTACGGCGTGACGATCCACAGCCATGCGTGGCACGCGCCCCTGTGGTGGGCGCTGCCGCTGACCCTCGTCGGCACCCGGCTGGTCCGCTGGGCGGCGCCGTCGGTCGCCGCGCACCTGCCCGCGGGCGGCCCGCTGGCCTTGCGCGACTACGGCGCGCTGGGCCTGGCCCGTCACCCCCTGCTGGTCACCGCGGCCTCGGCGCTCATCGGTGCGGCCAGCCACATCGGCTGGGACGCGTTCACCCATCCGACCGTCGACGGCGGCCGGGTCCTCCTCCCGGTCCTGCACCGCCAGGTATGGACGGGCATGCCGTGGTGGGAGTTCCTGTCCGCCGCCTCCAACCTCGTCGGCTTCGCCGCCGCCATCGCCGTGCTGGTCCACCTCGGCCGCACCCGCCTGCTGCGGCACTGGTACGGGCCGGGACCCGCGACGGCCGCGCCACGGCCCACGCTGTTCTGGTCCGTGGTGACCCTGGTGTTCGCCCTCGGCCTGGCATCGCTGCCCCTGCACCCGGTGCGGCTGATCGGCGACCAGGCCGTGCGAGTGATCCTGTTCGCCGCACTGGCGCTCTTCGCGGGCGCCGCGGCGGTACGGACGCATGCCACCGTCCAGCCACCCGGATCTCCGGGGCGACCCGTCCGGGCCGTACGGCAGGGCGTGGACAAGGTGGACCCGGCCGCTCACCCGATGTCGGACACGGCAGCCGGTCGGGGTCAGGAAACCTGAACCCGTTCCCGACGCCCCGTGCGGAAAGCAGGGAGAATCCCCGCATGCCCTTCGCCCTGCGCGCCGCGGACGCCGCCGACATCGAGCGGCTGCTCGCCTTCTGGAAGACCGCCGCCGAGAACACCGACCGCGACGACGCCGCCGGGGCGGTGGCCGCGCTGCTCGCCCGCGACCCCGAGGCGCTGCTGCTGGCCGTGGACGGTGACGAGATCGTCGGTTCGCTGATCGCCGGCTGGGACGGGTGGCGCTGCCACCTCTACCGGTATGCCGTACACCCGGATCGCCGCCGCCAGGGCATCGGGCGCGCCCTGCTCGACGCCGCCGAGCAGCGGTTCGCGGCCCTGGGCGGCCGGCGGGCCGACGCGATGGTGCTCGACGACAACGACCTCGCCGCCACGGCCTGGACCGCAGCCGGATACCGGCCGCAGCCGCAGTGGTCGCGCTGGGTCAAACCGCTGACCGGCCGCTGACCGGCCGGCGCGGCACGGGACAGCGGCCTGCCGGCACCGGCAATAGGATCATGAAATGCGCCAGCCCCTCGACCGCATCGCTCTGATCTCCGACGTGCACGGCAACCTGACCGCGCTGGAAGCGGTGCTCGACGACATCGACGCCCGCGGCATCACCCGGATCTTCAACCTCGGCGACTACGTCGGCAAGGGACCGCGCGGGCGCGAGGTCATCGACCTGTGCCGCGAGCGGTGCGAGGTCAACATCCTCGGCAACTGGGACGACTTCCTGCCCGACCCCGACCGGAGCTTCGACACCCCGACGAAGGCGCTCGCGTGGTGGCTGGCGCAGCTGGCACCGGGGCAGGGCGAGTGGCTGCGGGCACTGCCGTTCAGCCACGACTTCCTGATGAGCGGGCGGCGGGTGCGGCTCTTCCACGCGTCGTCGGACTCGGTGCACCACCGCGTCCGGTTCGACCACGACGAGGCGGAGTTCCTGTCGATGTTCGCCAATACCCCGGCGACCGGCGACGGGCCGGAACCCACCGTGGTCGGGTACGGCGACACCCACGACTCGTACTACGAGGTGGACCGTGCCCGGCGCACGCTGTTCAACACCGGCAGCGTCGGCAACTCGATGGACGACCCGACCCCGGTGTACGTGATCCTGGAGGGGGTGTACGGGTCCGACGCCGAAGCGCCGTTCTCGATCCAGTTCGTGCGGGTGCCGTACGACGTGGACGCTGAGCTCGCCGTGGCCCGGGAGATGGGCATGCCCGAGTACGCGGGATACGAGTCCGAGATCCGGAACGGGATCTACCGCGGCGAGATGAACGAGCCGGACGGCCCTGCCTACCACCGCCGCCCACACGACGGCATGCTGTCGCCGAGTCAGGGCTGAGCCGTCGCAGTGATCAGCCGGCCGCGGGACGCTGGTGGCCGCATTCGAGTTCGGCGCCCGTCCGGTGGTCATACACGGCGACGTTGAAGCAGTCGCCCTCGTCGACGACGACGATCACGTGGTCGGGCATGGTGTCGATCGACAGCCCGGAGCTGGGCGCCTCCGGGTCGCCCAGGACGATGAACTCGTCTCCGGGAAGCATCCAGTAGTCCATCCCGAGCGGTTCGACGAAGAGGCAGACCACACGGTCGCCCACGTTCCGGACCGGAAGCCTGTCCATGTCTCGTCCCCCGACTCTCGCGTCCGGTCACGATATCCGGCGCGGTTTCACACCACTGCCCAGGTATATCGAGCTGCTGAGGCCGCCGCTGTTCACTATCGTGCTGCCATGACCGAGCCCAAGCCGATGATCGCCGTGCTCACCGGGGCCGGGATCTCCACCGACTCCGGAATCCCCGACTTCCGTGGCCCCCAGGGTGTCTGGACCAAGGACCCGGCCGCGGAGAAGATGTTCACGTACGAGTACTACATGGCCGATCCGGCCGTGCGCCGCGCCTCGTGGCGGGCCCGCGCCGACAACGCGGCGTGGCACGCCCAGCCCAACCCGGCCCATCTCGCGCTGGTCGAGCTGGAGCGGGCCGGCTTCCCCGTGCGGATCATCACGCAGAACATCGACGGCCTGCACCAGAAGGCGGGCTCGACCCCGCGCAAGGTGCTGGAGCTGCACGGCACGATGTTCACGGTGCGCTGCATGGGCTGCGGCGAACACGGCACCATGCGCGACGCCCTGGACCGCGTCGAGGCCGGCGACCCGGACCCCGCCTGCCTGTCCTGCGGCGGCATCCTCAAGGCCGGCACCGTCATGTTCGGCGAGAACCTGGACTCCGACACCCTCAACCAGGCCGGCTCGATCGCCAAGGCGTGCCAGATCTTCTGGGCCGTCGGCACCTCACTGCAGGTCCAGCCCGCCGCGTCACTCTGCGCCATCGCCATGACCGAGGGCGCGAAGACCACCATCGTCAACGCCCAGCCGACCCCCTACGACATCGTGGCCGACGAGGTGATCCGCGACCCCATCGGCAAGGCCCTCCCCCGCATGGTCGCCGCCCTCATCGCCGCCCACCCGTCCTGAAGATCACGACGATCTTGCGCGAGCTGTTGCCGATACGCCCGATGTGAGCGTGTCGCACCCACCGTTCGCGCAAGATCGTCGTGATCAGTGGGGGGTGTCGAGGGGGTGGGGGGCATGGCTACGGTCCAGGTTTTCTGGACGCCGAGGAAGACCAGGATGGATAGGAGTACTGCTTCGAGTTGGAGTGGGGTCAGGGCGATGTTCAGGGACTTCACGGCGCTCGGGGGGAGTTCGGCGATGAGGGTGACCAGGGCGTAGGCGGGGACGGCGATGTAGCGGAGCAGGTTGGCGATGCCTTGGGTGCCGGTCTGGCGGTGGATCTGGCGGGCCAGCAGGATCGCGCCGACGCCGCCCGCGATGCCGGCCAGGGTGAAGGCGGTGCGCCAGAGCAGGACCACGGTCGGGGCGACCTGGGCCAGCAGGGACAGCGTGCCGGGGATGGCGAACTGCAGGGAGACCAGGTACGCCGTGCGGCGGGACGCGGCGTCGTGGCGGCTGAGCTCCTTGCGGTCGGTCACCACGACCAGCCACGGGCCGAGCAGGGTGAAGTTGATCGCGGCCACCGCGGCGTAGAACGGGTCCAGGTCCACGGTGTCCGATCGTACGGCGAAATGCCCCTTTTAAGCCGTCAATACTCGGTCGTCCGGGGACGATCATGGAGGTAGTCTCTGCCACCATGGCCGCCGCCCTGGAGCTCTACCTCGACCCCGTCGCCACCGCGCGCCTGCGTACCCTCTGGAACGCGCTCGAGGCCGAGGGCGTGCCCACCCTGCGCGACCTCACCCACCGCAAGCACCGGCCGCACCTGTCCATCACCAGCGCGGACGTGCTCGACGGTCCCGCGGTGGAGGCGGCGCTGCAGGGGCTGGCGATCGCACCGCCGATCAAGCTGACGTTCGACCACATCGGGCAGTTCCTGGGCCGGGTGCTCTGGCTCGGACCGGTGCCGACCGCCGAGCTGCTGACCCACCACGCGGCCGTGCACGGGCGGCTGGCCGCCGCCGGCATCGAGACCGGCTCGTTCTACCAGCCCGGGGCCTGGGTGCCGCACTGCACGCTGTCCATGCGGGTCCCGCTGGTGCGCATGACCGACGCCATCCGCCTCTGCCTGGACATGCTTCCCCTGGAGGCGACCATCGTCGGCGCGGCCGTCGCCGACCACGCCCGCGACCTCTACCACCCGCTGCCCACTGCCTGAGCGGGCCGACGGGCGCGGCTTCGGCAGCAGCACCTACTCGAGCGGCTGCACTGCGACGAAGGCCGCAAGATCGCGCGGGTCGCGATTCCCGTCGTACCGGCGGAGAAGTTCGATGTACGTCGGCTTGTCGACGTTCCAGTCGTAGGTCTCTAGCGTCTCGTCGTCTTGCGAGGCGAGGAACACCAGATCCGCAAGTAACCGGGTGGTGCGGCCATTGCCGTCCGTGAACGGATGGATTCTGACGGTCTCAGCGTGCACCGCGATACCGAGCTGGCGTGCTGTCCAGTCGTCGGTGTATTCCCAGCGATAGAGGATCGTCTGCAGCGAACTCCGAAGCTCGACGGCCACCTGCTCCGGCGCGACGCCGATGGTCACCTCATGCTTGCGGTAAATGCCGGCCCAGGTCCAGATATCGCCATAGAGCTGTCGGTGGAGGTCGCGGACGAAGCTGTCACCGAGGAGGACGCCGAGGGTGAGGTCACCCTCGAGGATCTCCGGCACCAGTCGTTCCACCACGGCGGCATACACCGCCTGCTCAAGATCGTAAATGGCGGCTTTGCCGACCGGCTCCCCGAGAGCGTCCTGATTGCCGGGAGCAGGCCCACCAGTTCGTCATCAGCAACCGGGGTCTCGCCGTATCCCGGGGTGAGCGGCATCAGCCTTGCGCCCGGCGTGCCGCCAGGATCGCCTCGACCTTCGCGGAGCGTACGTACCCGGCTGGAACGTCACGACGCTCCAACTGTGCCGAGGCCTTCGCGGACCTGACAGCGAAGCGCTTGACGGCCTCCTCGGTCACCGTGCGCTTCTTTCCGTCTGCTCGATGCTCCACGACCGCACCTACCCTTCATCCGCAACAATATGGCACGGGACCGCCGCCACGTAGGGCGCCAACGAGCGACAGAACACCTGCCCCGGCAGTGTGACGGCTCGACTGCGCGCCGAGCGGGCGAGGTTCAGCCCAGGCCGTCGTGGCGGCCTGGGCGGAACCGTTGATCAGCGCTGGACGCGGGCGCCGCCGCCTGCCATCAGGGACTCGACCTCGGCGCGGGTCGCCATCGAGGTGTCGCCAGGGGTGGTCATCGCCAGCGCGCCGTGGGCAGCGCCGTACTCGACGGCGCGGCCCAGGTCGCCGGTGCTGATCAGCCCGTAGATCAGGCCGCTGGCGAAGCTGTCCCCGCCGCCGACCCGGTCCATGATCTCCAGGCCGGGGCGGTGCGTGGCGTGCGCGAAGCCGTCGCGGCTCCAGGCCACCGCACCCCAGTCGTTGACCGTCGCGCTGCGCACGGTGCGCAGCGTCGTGGCGACCACCTTGAAGTTGTCGTACTCCTGCACGACCTGGCCGATCATCTTCTCGAAGTTCTCGGCTTCCAGGTCCGACAGGTCCGCCGAGGTGCCGGGCACCTCGAAGCCGAGGCTCGCGGTGAAGTCCTCCTCATTGCCGATCATCACGTCGACGTAGCGGGCCAGCCGCTGGTTGACCTCCTGCGCCCGCGCCTTGCCGCCGATCGCCTTCCACAGGCTGGGGCGGTAGTTGAGGTCGTACGAGATGACGGTGCCGTGCCGCCGGGCGGCCGCCATCGCGGCCTCGATCACGTCGGGCGTGGTGTCGGACAGCGCGGCGTAGATGCCTCCGGTGTGGAACCAGCGCACGCCCAGCGTGCCGAACAGGTGCTCCCAGTCGACGTCCTCGGGCCGCAGCCGGCCGGCGGCGGTGTGCCCGCGGTCGGAGACGCCGACCGCGCCGCGCACGCCGAAGCCGCGCTCGGTGAAGTTGAGGCCGTTGCGCACGGTGCGGCCGATGCCGTCGTACGGCATCCACGTGACCAGCGAGGTGTCCACACCGCCGGTGAGGATCATGTCCTCCAGCAGGCGGCCCACCTCGTTGTCGGCGAAGGCGCTGACCAGTGCGGTGCGCATGCCGAAGCACCGGCGCAGCCCGCGCGCGACGTTGTACTCGCCGCCGCCCTCCCAGGCGCGGAAGGAGCGCGCGGTGCGCACCCGGCCCTCGCCCGGATCGAGGCGCAGCATCACCTCGCCGAGCGAGACCAGGTCGTAGCGGCAGTCCTCGGCGGGACGGACCTCAACGGGCATCGGACTCTCCCCTGGTGTCGGTCTCGGCCGGGCGGGTGGCCGCGACGGCCGCAGCGGTGCGCCGGGTGATCTCGGCGTAGTCCCCGGCGGCCAGCAGGTCGGCGGCGACCATCCAGGTGCCGCCGACCGCGAGCACGGCCGGCACGGCCAGGTAGGCCGCGAGGTTGGCGGTGGTCACCCCGCCGGTGGGCACGAAACGCACCCCGGGGAACGGCGCCGAGAGCGCCTTGACCATCGGGGCTCCGCCGAGCTGCTCGGCCGGGAAGAACTTCACCGCCTCCAGGCCCGCTTCCAGCGCCATCTGGATCTCGGTGGGGGTGGCCACGCCGGGGAACACCGGCACGCCGAGCTCCTGGCAGCGGCGCACCACCGCGGCGCTGAAGCCGGGGCAGACCACGTAGCGGGCGCCCGCGTCGACTGCCCGCTCGGCCTGCTCGGGGCTCAGCACGGTGCCCGCGCCGACGAGCAGGTCCGAGGAGGCGGCGAGCCGCTTGATCGCGTCGAGCGCGGCGGGCGTGCGCAGGGTGACCTCGATGGAGTGGAGGCCGCCCGCGGTGAGCGCGGCGGCCAGCGGCTCGGCCGCGGACGCGTCGGGGAGGATGACCACCGGCAGCAGCCGGTCGCCGGCCAGCAGCCGGACGATGTCCGATGAGCGTTCATGTTGGTAAACGGCAGTCACGTATGTGACCATAGTGGTGGACGAAGGGATTGGCAATGAACCAGCAGGGGGCCGACCGCCCGCCGGTGAAGTCCTCCGAGCGCACCCTCGAACTGCTGGAGGCGCTCGCCGCCGGCGGCCCGCGTGGGCTCGTCGAACTCTCCCGTGAGCTGGACATTCCCAAGAGCAGCCTGCACGGGTTGCTGCGCACGATGAGCCAGCGCGGCTGGGTGGAGACCGACCCCGCCGGCACACGCTTCGGCCTCGGCGTACGCGCCCTGCAGGTCGGCGCGTCCTACCTGGACAGCGACGATGCGATCGGGCTGGTCAACGCCGCCCTGGACGCCCTGGCGGCCCGCTTCGGCGAGACCGTGCACCTGGGACGGCTCGACGGGCCGAACGTCGTTTACATAGCGAAACGTGAGTCGGCGCATCCGCTGCGGCTGTTCAGCGCGATCGGCCGCCGCCTGCCCGCCCACGCCACCGCGCTGGGCAAGGCGCTGCTGGCCGCGCGCGCCGACGACGAGGTCGACCGCCTGCTCGACTGGCCACTGGCCGCGCTCACCCCGCACACGCTCACCACCCCCGACGCGCTGCACGCCGAACTGGCACGGATCCGCGAGGCCGGCCACGCCGAGGACCGCGAGGAGAACACCGAGGGCATCATGTGCCTGGCCGTCGCCGTGCCGCTGCGCTCCCCCGCCGTCGACGCGATCAGCGTCTCGGTGCCCCTGGCCCGCCTGCGCGACACCACCGTCGCCGAGATCGTCGCCGACCTGCACCGCCACGCCACCCAACTCCGCGCCGCCGCCCACCTCCTCCCCTGACCCACCACCCCACGCCCGCCCGGGTTGATCATGAACTTACGGACGTGTTCGACGGCGCGTCGCCACCCTGCCACCGTGATCACCCCGGCGCGCCATGGCCGGTGAAGGTGATCACGGTGTCGCGGCAGCGCGCGCCGCAGGTGGCCCAGCGCCAGGT
>NZ_JAAOTI010000055.1:0-20141 GCF_011297315.1 Catellatospora chokoriensis | reverse complement strand
GGGGGGTGGGGGGTCAGTCGGTGAGGCGGTGGAAGAGGTGTTCCAGGGCTAGGCGGTAGCCGTCGGTGCCCAGGCCGGCGATGACGCCGGTGGCGACGGCGGAGACGACCGAGTGGTGGCGGAACTCCTCGCGGGTGTGGATGTTCGAGATGTGCACCTCGATGAGGGGGGCGTTGAGCATGGCGCAGGCGTCGCGGACGGCGTAGGAGTAGTGGCTCCAGGCGCCGGGGTTGAGGACGACCGCGGCGTGTTCGTCGGCGGCCTGGTGCAGCCAGCCGACCAGCTCGCCCTCCAGGTCGGTCTGGCGGCACTCCACGTCCAGGCCGAGCAGCGCGCCCGTCTTCTCGCACAGCTCCACCAGCGACGCGTACGTGGTGACGCCGTACACGTCGACCTGGCGGGTGCCGAGCCGGCCGAGGTTGACCCCGTTGAGCACGTACACCTTCATGGCGGTCTCCTTCAGGAGGCGATGTCCCGGTAGGCCTGCGCGAGCAGCGCCTCGTCGTCGATCGGCACGGTGACCGGCCGGGCGATGCCGTCCAGCAGCACGAAGCGCAGCGCCCTGCCGCGGGCCTTCTTGTCCACCGACATGGTGGCGCGCAGGTCGTCCCAGGCGTCGGCGGGATAGGACACCGGCAGGCCGAGCGAGCGCAGGATGTCGGCGTGGCGGGCGGCGGAGGCCTCGTCGAGGCGGCCGGTGAGCACGCCCAGGCGGGCGGCGTACACCAGGCCGACGCTCACCGCGTGCCCGTGCGACCAGCGGTACTGCTCGCGCCGCTCGATGGCGTGGCCGAGGGTGTGGCCGTAGTTGAGGATCTCGCGCAGCCCGGACTCGCGCAGGTCCTCGCCGACCACGTGGGCCTTCACCGCGATCTTGCGCTCGATCAGCTCGCGCAGCACCGGACCGGCCGGGTCGACGGCCGCCGCCGGGTCGGCTTCGACCAGGTCGAGGATCACCGGGTCGGCGATGAAGCCGCCCTTGACCACCTCGGCCATGCCGGCCAGCAGCTGCGCGGTCGGCAGGGTGGCCAGCGCCTCGGTGGCGCACAGCACCCCGGCGGGCGGGTAGAACGCGCCGACCAGGTTCTTGCCCGCGGCGGTGTTGACCCCGGTCTTGCCGCCCACCGCCGCGTCGACCATGCCGTTGATGCTGGTGGAGACGGGCACCCAGCGCACCCCGCGCAGCCAGCAGGCGGCGACGAAGCCGGTCAGGTCGGTGACCGCGCCGCCGCCGACCCCGACCACCACGTCGTTGCGGGTGAACGAGGCCCGGCCCAGCTCGTCCCAGCAGCGCTCGGCGACCGCGATGGACTTGCCGGCCTCGGCGTCGGGCACCTCGATCATCACGGGCTGGATGCGCGCGTCGACCAGGTGTGCCGCGGCCTGCTCGGCGTACGCGCGCACCGGCGGCGCGTACAGCACCGCGGCCCGGTCCGCGCCCTTGACCAGAGCCGGCAGCTCGGCCAGCACGCCGGGCCCGACCAGCACGTCGTATGGCTGGTCGCCGCCCACGGCGATCCGGGTCAGCTCGGACATGTCAGCCCTTCAGCAGCTCGACGAGCTCGGCGGTGATCTCCTCCGGGGTGCGCCCGTCGGTGACCACGGTGTGCACGGCGACCTCCTGGTAGAGCGGCCGCCGCTGGTCGAGCAGGAAGCGCAGGGTGGCCCGCGGGTTGAAGTTCAGCAGCGGCCGGCCCTGGCCCAGCCCGACCCGCGACGCCGCGTCCGACAGGTCGACGCTCAGGTAGACCACGGTGTGCCCGGCCAGCAGCGCCCGGTTGTCCTCGGCGAGCACCGCGCCGCCGCCCAGCGCCAGCACGCCTTCGTGCTCGGCCAGCGCGGCCGCGACCGCGGCCGTCTCCATGGCCCGGAAGTGCGGCTCGCCCTCGTCGATGAAGATCTCCGAGATGGGCTTGCCGGCGATGGCCTCCACGTCGGCGTCGGTGTCGCGGAACGGCACCCCGTAGGACTGCGCCAGCAGGCGCCCGACGGTGGACTTGCCCGCCCCGGGCGCGCCGACCAGGACGCACAACGGCTTGCTCACGGTCTTCCCCTTCCCTGTCCGCGCCGCGGCGCGAACACGGCGGTCTCTCAGCGGATCAGCAGGTTGTCCAGGTAGCCGGCGAGGTTGCGGCGGATCTCGGTGACCGAGTCGCCGCCGAACTTCTCGGTCGCGGCCTCGGCCAGCACCAGCGCCATCATCGCCTCGGCGACGACCGCCGCCGCGGGCACCGCGCACACGTCGGAGCGCTGGTTGATGGCGGTGGCGACCTCGCCCGTGGTCACGTCCACGGTGGACAGCGCGCGGTTCAGCGACGAGATCGGCTTCATCGCGGCGCGCACCCGCAGCGGCTCGCCGGAGGTCATGCCGCCCTCCAGGCCGCCGGCCCGGTCGGTGATCCGCTTCACGCCGTCGGGCGTCGGCACGATCTCGTCGTGCGCGACCGAGCCGCGCGAGCGGGCCTGGGTGAACGCGTCGCCGATCTCCACGCCCTTGATGGCCTGGATGGACATGAGCGCGGTGGCGATGCGGGCGTCGAGCTTGCGGTCCCACTGGGTGTGCGTGCCCAGGCCCGGCGGGACGCCGTAGACGAGCACCTCGACGATGCCGCCGAGGGTGTCGGCGTCGCGCTTGGCCGCGTCGACCTCGGCCACCATGCGCTCGCTGGCCTGCGGGTCCAGGCAGCGCAGCGGGTCGGCGTCGATGCGCTCGGTGTCGCCGGGCACCGGCACCAGACCGGACTTGGCCACCACGGAGCCCAGCTCCACCACGTGGGACAGCACCTCCATGCCGAGCGCCTGCTTGATCAGAGCCTTGGCCACGGTGCCGACCGCGACGCGGGCCGCGGTCTCCCGGGCGCTGGCGCGCTCCAGGATCGGCCGGGCGTCGTCGTGGCCGTACTTCTGCATGCCCGCCAGATCCGCGTGGCCGGGGCGGGGGCGGGTCAGCGGGGCGTTGCGGGCCTGCGCGGCCAGCAGGTCCGGGTCGACCGGGTCGGCGGACATGACGGTCTGCCACTTGGGCCACTCGGAGTTGCCGACCTGGATCGCGACCGGGCTGCCCAGGGTGCGCCCGTGGCGCACGCCGCCGAGGATCGTGACCACGTCCTGCTCGAAGGCCATGCGCGCGCCGCGGCCGTAGCCGAGGCGGCGGCGGGCCAGCTCGTGGCCGATCTCGTCACTGGTGATCTCGATTCCGGCGGGCACGCCGTCGAGCACGGCGACCAGCGCCTGCCCGTGCGACTCCCCTGCGGTCAGCCAACGCAACACGATCACCAGTCTGTCACGGCGCACCGGCCGCCCGCCCGGCACGCCCCGCCGGTGTCACCAGACGGGACGCAGGTCACGTGAGCTGCGTCCCGTCCGTTCCATGCTGCGGTCACTTGAGTTTGATCGTGACCGGTTCGCTGCGGTCGCTGCCGACGCGGGCCACGATCTCGTACGGCCCGACCGCGGGCGCGGCCCCGGCGGGCACCCGGCGGCCCTTCTTCACACAGGTGTTGCTGGCCTTGCCGTTCCAGGTCACGGTGTAGGTGTGGGACTGGCCCGGCCCGAAGCGGACCACCTGGTTGCCGTGCAGCGGGCCGCAGTCGTCCGAGGACCAGACCTTCTCGCCGTCGCGCAGCAGCTGCAGTTCCTGCAGGTCTGCGCCGACGTCGCGGGTGCAGGAGCGCTTGGAGGTGTTCTGCACCTTCAGCGTGATGTTCAGCGGGCTCTTGCGTGCCACGGTCGTCTTGGCGGGCGCGGCGGTGACCTTCAGCTCGTCGTCGGTGCACAGCTTCTTGTCCACGCCGCTGGTCTTGGGCGCGGCCCCGGCCTGCTCGGCGTACCGCACCCGGTAGATCTTGGACTTGGCCGCGTACGGGCCGTCCTTGACGTCGTCGGGGTAGAGGGCGCTGAAGTACAGCCCGTCCGCGCCCGCGGCCAGCCCGGCGACGGTGGACTTGCCGTTGCCGTTGTACTCGATCAGCGTCTTGGGCCCGGTGGCCTTGCCCTTGTCGTCGAAGGCGAACATCACGATGCGCTTGCCGCGCACCTGCGGGCCGGAGGCGTAGGTGGGGCCGCTCTCGGAGATGTAGGCGTTGCCGTACACCTCCTTCGGGAAGCCCGCGCCCTGGCCGCCCTCCTCCTGCACGAAGGTGATGCCGACCGGCGCGTGCGCGACGGTCCAGTTGTAGAGCGCCTTGTTCTTCATCGCGCTGTCGCCGACGTACCAGCCGAAGTCGGTGCCCCGGGTGACACGGGCGAACCGGTCCATGGACGGGCCGTTCTCCACCGAGTAGTGCTGGCCGTCGGCGGCCCGCCACGCGCCGCCGAACGGGTTGCGGAAGCCCAGCGCGAAGATGTAGTCCTTGGCCTTGATCCCGTCCTTGGCGTCGTAGAACGGGTTGTCCTCGGGGGCGCTGCCGTCCAGGTTGACCCGCAGCACCTTACCCCGGAAGGAGTTCTTGTCCTTGGCCGTCTTGGGCTCGAAGGCGTCGGCGACGTGCACGTACAGCTTGCCGTCCGGGCCGATGGTCAGGTTGGAGATCTGGTGCGAGGCGACCATGTCCTCGCCCTTCATGTCCAGGATGGTCTTCACGCCGGTGCCGGTCATGCCGTCGTCCGAGCTGGTGATCCGGACCACCTTCGGGTAGAGCTTGCTGCCCGCCTTGTAGACCATCGAGGCGAACAGGTCGCCGGACTCCGGCTCCACCACGATGCCGCCCAGCCCCAGCTCACCGTCGCCGGGGAACTTGTCGGTCGGGTCGAAGTTCAACAGATTCTTGGCGTACGTCGCGACGCTGAAGTCACCGCGCACCACCTTGATCTGGCCGTAGAGCTCGTTGACGTAGAAGCGCGGGGCGTCCGGGGCGTTCGGGTGGGCCGCCGCCATCGCGATGCCCACGGGCAGCGCGAACCCGGACGCGACCTCCTCCACCACGTAGCCGTCCTGCAGCGCGCGCCACTGTGGCGCACCGGGCAGCGGCTCCAGCTGCACGTCGGTCTGGAAGGTGCGGACCGAGTACGGGCTCCACTGGGTGGCCGGGTCCGCCGAGGACGAGCGGAAGCGCGAGCGCACCTCGAAGGTGCGGCCGGGCGGCAGCTCGGCCTTGCCGGCCAGCGAGCCGCTGAACTTGCCGTTGCCCAGGTGGGTGTGCAGCCGGGCGGCGCCGTGCACGCACTCGGCGGTCCACACCCGCTCGACCGGTTCGGGGGCGGCCGACCAGATCTCCCAGTCGCTGCAGAAGTGCTCGTCGCGTACGTCCGGGTCGGCGAAGGGCTGCGCCTCCATGTGCACGTCGGCGCCGTTGAGCAGCTGCCCGTCGACGGACGGCTCGCTGATCTGCGGGGGCAGCGGCGGGATCGACGCCACGGCGGCCGGACTCGCCGGGTTCACGAACGACACCAGTCCGGCGACCACGATCACCACGATGGCGAGCGCCACCTCACCGGCCACGGCGACCCTGCGCGCGCTCATCTCGTAACTCCCGGCTGACTCGACGACGGACAACCGCGCCAGAGTATCGAGGAAAATCGGATATTAAGGACTAAACACGCTGATATCTCTAGAATGCGCACGGCCACCGTGGCGCTTCGCGGTCCGGTGGCCGTGCGCGCCGGATCAGGCCCGGTGCAGCGCGCGGGCCAGCACGCCCAGGTCCGGGTTGTCGGTGAAGAAGCCGTCCACGCCCGCGGCCAGGTATGCCGCCAGCTCGTCGAGGATCCGGCCGTACTCCGTGGGCACCGCGCCGTTGCGCAGGTTCACCGGCAGGAACTGGTTCTCCGCGCGGAAGGTGTACGGGTGCACCTTGAGGCCCTCGCGGTGCGCGTCGGCGATCAGCGACGTCGGCGCGGCCAGTGAGCCGTCGGCCGCCCGCGGGATGACCAGGCCCTTGTCCGGCCCGATCCCGTTGACCACGTCGGCCAGCCCGGACAGGCCGGCCGGGCTCAGGTACTCGGCGTACGAACGGGGGTCGTCGAACGGGTTGCCCGCGCCGGCCAGGAACACCAGCGGCGCCTTGACCCGGTGCGCCGAGCGCAGCTCGCGCAGGTTCGCCGCCTCGAAGGACTGCACGAACACCGGCGCGTCCCGGCGGTCCAGGCCCTCCCGGCGCAGCGCCGCCACCAGCGGGCGCTCCAGCGGCAGCCCGACGTTCTGGAAGTAGGTCGGGTGCTTGGTCTCCGGGTAGACGCCGATCTCGCGGCGCAGCTCCTTGGACAGCCGCTCGCGCAGCTGCAGCACCTCGGTGAAGGTCGGCACCTCGAACAGTCCGTTGTAGACCGTGCTGCGCTGGCGCACCGCGGGCAGCCGCTCCACGGCCCGCAGCGTCTTCAACTCGGCCAGGGTGAAGTCCTCGGTGAACCAGCCGGTCACCGTCACGCCGTCGATCGTCTTGGCGACCCGGCGGCTCGCGAACTCGGGCCGCGCGGCGACGTCGGTGGTCCCCGAGATCTCGTTCTCGTGGCGTGCCACCAGCACGCCGTCGCGGGTGCTGACCAGGTCGGGCTCGATGAAGTCGGCGCCCATCCGGGCCGCCAGCTCGTAGGAGGCGAGGGTGTGCTCGGGCCGGTAGCCGCTGGCGCCCCGGTGCCCGACCACCAGCGGACGGCCCCGGTCATGGTCACGCATCGGTCCATTGTCACGGTCGTCGCCGGACGCCCACGCGGGCACGCCGATGAGCGCGGGCGTCGCCACCGCGGCGCCCAGCGCCCCGGCGAGGAAAAGGTCACGTCGGTCCATCGTCTACTCCTCCATGCACAGTTGCGTCGGGAGGAGTCCAGCGGCCGCGGGCGGCCGGTGATCGACGGTGCGGTGACATCCGGGCGAATTCACCGCGATGTCACCGCACCGGTCCCGTTCAGTCGCAGGAGTTGCGGGCCAGCACCTTGTTGCGCACCGCGGTGTCGTTGTCCTGGCAGAACTGCGCGTACGTCGAGGAGAAGGCCGAGTTGCGCTGCTTGTCGACCGCGACGAAGAAGTACCAGTCGCCCTTCGCCGGCTTGGCCGCGCCCGCCAGCGCCGCCCGCCCGGGGTTGTTGATCGGCGTGGGCAGGAACAGCACGTTGTGGTTGTACGGGTTGTTCTTGTCGTTCATCTCGGCCGAGGTCATCTGCCCCGACTCCTTGATCGGCTTGCCCTTGGTCTCGAACCAGTAGTTGATGGTCACGTCCATCTCGAGGCAGGTACACACGCCCGTTTTGGGCTTGAAGATCCGGTTGTAGGCGACCCGGGCCACCTTCGGCAGGTCGGCCAGGGTGCCCGACTCCGCCTGCGCCAGCGAGGCGATGATCAGCATCTCGTAGGGGGTCGTCTTCAGCCCTGCCCGCACGTTCTCGGCGAACTTCAGCTCGCCGGTGACGGCCAGGAAGCGCTGCACCATCAGCTCCAGCGCGGACTGCGCGGTGACGTCGGGCGGGAACTCATAGGTGTCCGGGAACAGGAAGCCCTCGATCGACTTGGTGACCTTCCTGCCGTCCCGGTCGAACCAGGACGCCGGCACCCCCAGCTTCACCGGGTCCTGGCCCGCGGCCTTGAACTCCGCCTCCGGGATGCCCAGCTTCTCGGCCAGCAGCTTGTAGATCCCGAACGAGGACCGCCCCTCGGGGATCGTGATCCCCTTGACCACCCGTCGGGCCGGATCGAGCAGCATGGTGATGGCGTCGGCCGCGCTGAGCCGCACCCGCAGCTTGTAGTGCCCCGGCTGGATCTTCGCGGCCTTCGGATTGGCCTCCCACGCGTCGAGGAAGGCCTGCTCGCTGGCGATCACGTCCTTGGCCTTGAGCAGCTTGGCCATCTGGCCGCCGGTCGCCTGCTCCGGGATCTCCAGCGTCACCTCGGCCGTGCCCGCCGTGGAGGTGTAATCCGGCGTGCTGAGGTATCCCTTGAGCTTGTCGTAGCCGAGATACAACCCGGCTCCCGCTCCGCCGAGCAGCAGCAGCGTCAGGATCACGGCCAGACCGGTGCGGCCGCGGCGGCGCTTGCGGCGCTTGCGCCGGTTCGGCCGCTGCGCCTGGCGGTGGGGCCGATGCGGCGCCTGCTCGTCGCCGAACGCGAGAAAGAACTCTTCCGTCACCGGTCTGCCTCCCCAGGGTCGCACCGACCCGGACAGGCTAGCGGCGGCGCGCGTCCCGTAGTGCCCCGCGCATCGCCTCGACGGGCGCGGCCACGCCCGTGAACTGCTCGAACTGCCCCAAAGCCTGATTCAGAAGAAGATCCAAACCGGACACGATCCGGTTTCCGGCCCGCTGCGCCGAGGCGGCCAGCGGGGTGGGCCACGGGTCGTAGAGCGCGTCGAACAGCACCGTCTTGGCCCGCCACGGCACCTGGAGGTGGTCGGCGACGCCCTTGGGCACCGTCGAGATCACCACGTCGGCGCGGGCGCACTCCTCCGCCGCCGGCCAGCCCGCGCCGGCCAGCGGCACGCCGAGCGCGTCGGCCACGGGCCGCAGCTCGTCGATCGCCTCGGCGCGGCGGGCGTACACGATCACGGAGTCGGCCCCGAGCTGCGCCGCCGCCGCCACGGCGGCCCGCGCGGTGCCGCCCGCGCCGAGCACGGCGACCCGCGACACCGCGCTGATGCCCGCCTCGCGCAGCGCCGCGACCATGCCCGGCACGTCGGTGTTGTCCGCCCGCCAGCTGCCGTCGCTCTGGTGGACCAGCGTGTTCGCGGCCCCGACAGCGGCGGCGATCGGGCTGACCGCCGTCGCGACGGCCAGCCCCACCTCCTTGAGCGGCATGGTCAGCGACAGCCCCGCCCACTCGGCGTCCAGACCCGCCACGAAGGCGGGCAGGTCGGCCTCGGCACACTCGATCGCGGTGTACGACCAGCCGGTCAGTCCCGCCGCCGCGTAGCCCGCGTTGTGCAGGACGGGCGACAGCGAGTGGCTGACCGGCTTGCCGAGGACCGCAGCATGCATCAGCAGGAGCTCCGCGGCAGCACCTTGTTCTTCACGGCCGTCTGGTTGTCCTTGCAGAACTGGGTGTGCGTCGCCGAGAAGGCCGAGTGGCCCTCCTTGTCGATGGCCACGAAGTAGATCCAGTCGCCCTTGGGCGGGTCGGCCGCCCCCGCCAGCGCCAGCTTGCCGGGGTTGTTGATCGGCGTCGGCGGCAGGCCCTTGGCGTTGCGGTTGTACGGGTTCTTCGTGTCCGTCAGCTCGGCCTGGCTCAGCTCGCTGGAGTGCACGGGCGGCTTGCCCGCGATCTCCCGCGAGTAGTTGACGGTCACGTCGAACTGCAGGCAGTGGCAGGTGCCGATCTCGGCGACGGCCTTCTCACTGAACACGCGGTTGTAGGACACCCGGGCCACCTTGCCGAGGTCGTCGGCGTTGCCCGCCTCGGCCTGGGCCAGCGATGCCACGATCAGCGCCTGATACGGCGAGATGTTCAGCGTCGCGGCCTTCTCGGCGTAGCCCATGTCCCCGGTGACCTTGATGAACCGCTCGACCATCATCGCCAGTGCCGACTTGGCGGTCACGTTCTTCGGGAACTCGTAGGTGTCCGGGAACAGGAAGCCCTCGATCGAGCGGCTCTCCTTCTTGCCGTCCTCCCGCTTGAACCACCACGCGGGCACGCCCAGCGCGATCGGGTCCTTCGCCGCGGCCTTGAAGTCGGCCTCCGGGATGCCCAGCTTCTCCGAGAGCAGCTTGTAGATCTTGAAGGTGCTCAGGCCTTCGGCGATGAGGATGCCGTTGACCATCCGGTTCTTCGTGTCGAGCAGCAGGGTGATCGCGTCGGCGGCACTGATCTGCACACGCAGCTTGTAGAGGCCGGGCTGGATCTTCTTGGCGTCGGGGTTGTTCTCCCACGCCTCGATGAACGCCTGCTCGCTCTTGATCACGTCCGCGCTCTTGAGCACCTTGGCCATGTCCAGGCCACGGGAGCCCTGCTTGATCTCCACCTCGACCTCGGCGGAGGATGCCGCGCTGGTGTAGTCGGGGGTGACCAGGAAGTTCTTGATCTTGTCGTAGCCCAGGTACGCACCGCCGGCGAGGCCGCCCAGCAGGAACAGCGTGAGGAAGAGCGCGAGGAAGGAGCGGCCGCGGCCGCGTTTCTTCTTCTTTTTCTTCTTCTTGTTGTTCGTGTTGCGGCCACGGTTGTTGTCCACCCCGTGCCGACGCCGCTGTTGGCCGCGTTCGGGGTGCTCCTCGAACGACAGGAAAAGCTCGTCAGTCATCGGTGCCCTCTCGCGTACGGGTCGCCATCGGCGGCTACGTTACACGTGAAGGGTTTTGCACACCCCCGGGCGGACGGTGGGTTTTCAGCTTCCACCCAGGATCTATCGGGCGCATTCGGACAAGACGGGCGGCTCAACAAGAGCTCTGCTTGAGCACCTTGTTCTTCACGGCCATCTCGTTGTCCTGGCAGAACTCCTCGAAAGTCTCCGAGAAGGCCGAGTGGCCCTGCTTGTCGGTCGCCACGAAGTAGTACCAGTCACCCTTCGGCGGCTCCATCGCGCCTTCCAGCGCGGCCTTGCCCGGGTTGTTGATCGGGGTGGGGATCATCCCCTCGGCGTTGCGGCCGTAGGGGTTCTTCGGGTCGGTCAGCTCGTCGTGGGACAGCCCGCTGGACGGCTTGGGGTCCTTGCCGGCCAGCTCCCGCGAGTAGTTCACGGTCACGTCGAACTGGAAGCAGGCACAGGTCAGGTCCGGGATCCGCTTGTAGACCCGGTTGTAGGCGACCCGGGCCACCTTGCCGAAGTCGTCGGCGTTGCCCGCCTCGGCCTGGGCGAGGGAGGCCACGATCAGCGCCTCGTACGGCGCGATCCCGCCGAGCTGCGCCGGGACCGTCTCCGCGAAGCTCATGCTGCCGGTGACCGTGAGGAAGCGGTTGACCATGACCCGCAGGATGCCGTCCGCGGTGGCGTTCGGGGCGAACTCGTAGGTGTCGGGGAACAGGAAGCCCTCGACCGACCGCGCGACCTTCTTGTCGTCGGTCCGGTTGAACCACCAGTCGGGCACCCCGAGCGCGATCGGGTCCTCGGCGGCGGCCTTGAAGTCGGCCTCGGGGATTCCCGTCTTGGACGCCAGCAGCTTGAACACCCGGAACGAGCTCAGCCCCTCCGGGATGGTGATCCCGTTGACGATCCGGTTCTTCAGGTCCAGCAGGCGCAGCACCGCGTCCTTCGCGCTCATGTGGGTGCGCATCTTGTAGAAGCCCGGCTGGATGCGCAGCGCGTCCGGGTTGCGCTCACCCGCCTCGATGAAGGCCTTCTCGCTGGCGATGACGCCGGCCGCCTTCAGGGTGCGGGCGATCTGGGCCTGGGTGTCCCCGCTCTTGATCTCGATCTGCACCTCGTGGCCGTCGGCGGAGGTGGCCCAGTCGGGCGTGCCGAGCGCCCCGCTGATCTTCTGGTAAACCACCACGGCGCCGATGCCCAGCGCCCCGAGCAGCACCAGGGCCAGGCCCATGGCGAGCATGGACCGCAGCCAGCTGAACCGCCTCCGCTGACGACTGGCCTCGCCCGGCGGCAACTCCTGCCGGGGATCTTCGTCGTGGTCGTCGTCGAAAGCACGGTCCAGTTCGTCGATCATCCTGCTCGCCTTCGCTGCGCGTCGAGCCAACCCTGCAGGATCTCCACCGCAGCCGCCTGGTCGACGACGGCACGCTGCCGCTTGCCCCGGACACCGCGGTCGGAGAGCCGCCGGGTGGCCGTGACGGTGGACATCCTCTCGTCAGCGAGCACCACCGGCACCGGCGCGATCAGACCCGCCAGGGCGTCGGCGTATGCCCTCACGTGCTTGGCGGCCGGCCCCTCGACCCCGGCGAGGTTGATGGGCAGGCCCACCACCACCTCCACCGTGCCATGGTCCGCCACCAGGCGCGCGATCTCCACCATATCAGCCGAAATGTCAGAATCATCCGGTTTGGCCTGGCGTGCCACGGTGACCAGCGGGGTTGCCAAGATCCCGTCCGGATCGCACACCGCCACCCCGATCCGCACCGTGCCCACGTCGACACCCAGCCGCACCCCACGGGTCCACGCCATGACTTTTCCCTCCACACGAAAAGACCGGAGCTCCGCCCACTGCCGCGAACGCAGCGGGCGGAGCTCCGGAGGAACAGCTCGGATCAGCGGCTCTGCACCGCGTTCTGCACCGCGGCCAGCAGGTGCGGAGCCTGGTCGGCGGGCACGCCGCCGCCCTGCGCCAGGTCGGCGTTGCCGCCGCCCCGGCCCGACAGCGCACCCTTGACCAGGTCCTGCGCGGACACGCCGCGGGACTTGGCCGCCTCGTTGACCGCCACGATCAGCGACGCCTTGCCGTTGGCCCGCGACGCCACCGCGACCACCGCGGGACGATCCGCCGGGAACCGGCCGCGCACCTCCTGCGCCAGCGTGCGCACGTCGTTGACCGCCGCGCCCTCCGGCGCCTCGGTGCCCACGTACGCCACGCCGCCCAGGTCGAGCGCGCCCTCGGCCAGCGCCGCCGCCCCGCCGAGCACCAGCTGCGCGCGCATCTTCTCCAGCTCGCGCTCCGCGTCGCGCAACTGCGCCACGGTCTGCTCGACCCGGTCGGCGACCTGCTCGCTGGGCACCCGGTACAGCTCGGCCAGGCGCGACACCAGCAGGTGCTCCTTGGCGAGGTGCCGGAACGCGTCCATGCCGACCAGCGCGTCGACCCGGCGCACCCCGGAGCCGATCGACGCCTCCGACAGGATCTTCACCAGGCCCAGCTGGCCCGAGCGGGCCGCGTGGGTGCCACCGCACAGCTCGCGGGCGTACTCGCCGACCTCGACGACGCGCACGTACTCGCCGTACTTCTCGCCGAACAGCGCCATCGCGCCCAGCCGCTTGGCCTCGGCCTGCGAGGTGACGAACGCGCGCACCTCCAGGTCGCTCATCAGCACCTCGTTGACCTGCTGCTCGACGTCGTGCAGCACGCTGGCCGGCACCGCGCCGGGGGTGTTGAAGTCGAACCGCAGCCGGCCCGGTGCGTTCAGCGAACCCGCCTGGGTCGCCGACTCGCCGAGGAAGTTGCGCATCGTCTGGTGCACCAGGTGGGTCGCGGTGTGCGCGCGGGAGATCGCCCGCCGACGCTCCACGTCGATCTGCGCGTAGCCGGCCTCGCCGGAGCGGACCTCGCCCTCGACGACCCGCGCCTTGTGCACGATCAGGCCCGGCAGCGGCTGCTGCACGTCGAGCACCTCGACCTTGCCGCCGCCGACCGTGATCAGGCCCAGGTCGGGCAGCTGGCCGCCGCCCTCGGCGTAGAACGGCGTGACGTCGAGCACGACCTCGACCAGCTCGCCCTCGCTCGCCGAGGTGATCAGGCCCTCGCCGCCGATCAGCGCGCGCACCTTCGACTCGCGCGACACCTCGGCGTAGCCGGTGAACTCCACCGCGCCGCCCGCGTCCAGCGCGCCCCGGTACGCCGACAGGTCGGCGTGGCCGGTCTTGCGCGCCTGCGCGTCAGCCTTGGCCCGCTTGCGCTGCTCGGTCATGAGCCGCTTGAACCCGTCGGTGTCCACCGACAGGCCCTGCTCGGCCGCGATCTCCAGGGTCAGGTCGATCGGGAAGCCGTAGGTGTCGTGCAGCTGGAACGCCTTGTCGCCGGCGAGGGTCTTGCCACCGGCCTTCTTCGTGTCGGCGACCGCCACGTCCAGGATCGTCGTGCCCGCGCGCAGCGTGCTGCGGAACGCCTCCTCCTCGGCGTACGCGTACTGCGAGATGCGGCCGAAGTCCGTCGCGATCTCCGGGTACGACGGCGACATGCTGTCGCGCGCCACCGGCAGCAGCTCCGGCAGCGCCGGGTCCTCGTAGCCGAGCAGGCGCATCGCCCGGATCGCCCGGCGCATGATGCGGCGCAGCACGTAGCCGCGGCCCTCGTTGGACGGGGTCACGCCGTCGCCGATCAGCATCAGCGAGGTGCGCACGTGGTCGGCGATGACGCGCAGCCGCACGTCGTCGGGGTGCGACTCGGCCGCCGTGGTGGTGTGGCTGACGTTGTAGCGCTTGCCGGTCAGCTCGCACGCCTTGTCGATCAGCGGGCGGACCTCGTCGATCTCGTAGAGGTTGTCCACCCCCTGCATGATCGAGGCCATCCGCTCCAGGCCCATGCCGGTGTCGATGTTCTGCGCCGGCAGGTCGCCCAGGATCGGGTAGTTCTCCTTGTCGGTGCCCGGACCCCGCTCGTACTGCATGAAGACGTTGTTCCAGACCTCCATGTAGCGGTCCTCGTCGACCTCCGGACCGCCCTCGCGGCCGTAGGCCGGGCCGCGGTCGATGTAGATCTCCGAACACGGGCCGCACGGCCCCGGGATGCCCATGGACCAGAAGTTGTCCGCCTTGCCGCGGCGCACGATGCGCTCCGCCGGCAGGCCCACCGCGCGCCAGTAGCCGATCGACTCGTCGTCGTCGAGATACACCGTCGCCCAGATCTTGCTCTGGTCGATGCCGAACCCGCCCGCCTCGAGCGGCTTGGTCATCAGGTCCCAGGAGAGGCGGATCGCCTCCTCCTTGAAGTAGTCACCGAAGGAGAAATTTCCGTTCATCTGAAAGAACGTGCCGTGCCGGGAGGTCTTGCCGACCTCGTCGATGTCCGGCGTCCGGATGCACTTCTGCACGCTGACCGCCCGCCGGAACGGCGGGGTCTGCTGGCCCAGGAAGTAGGGCACGAACTGCACCATGCCGGCATTGACGAACAGCAGGTTCGGATCGTCGATGGCCGGCAGTGGAGCGCTCGGAACCACGGTGTGCCCGTTGGCCTCGAAGTGCGCCAGGAACCGGCGCTTGACTTCCGCGGTCCTCATCGCTGCTGCTCACCTTCCTGCTGCTGCTTGAACTGATAGAACTTGCTGCCGACCCCGTGGGCCCACGGCAGGTCGACGGGCTCGATCGAGACACCGTCCTCGAACGCCGCCAGGAGCTCGTCCTCGCGCTCGGTCATGCCGTCGCGGACGTCATCCATAAAACTACGCATGGAGCCAGCGGCGTGACCAATGGATTCCTGGGCGGTCCCGGCCAGCCCGGCCGGGGTGAACTTGCGCGCCTGGCGGGTCACCAACCGCACCACCACGACGCCGACGCCGATGCCGACGCCGAGCCAGAGCAGCCTGCGGATCATGGCTCAGCCCCGCCGCGTGCGCTTGCGCGCCTTGAGCTCGTCACGCACCGACTTCGCCTCATCGGCTTCCTTGCGGGCCGCCGTGGCGCGCCGCACGCCGTAGGTGAACGCGGCCGCCTTCACCAGCGGGCTGGCCGCGGTCGCGGTGACCACGCTCACCAGGTTCGACACGTTGGCCGTGGTCGCCGCCAGGTGCTGGGTCATCACGTCGACCTTCGCCAGCTGCACGTTGACCCCGTCGAGCGTGACCTGGGTCTGGCCGAGCGTCGTGTTGACGTTGTCGACGGTCAGGTTCACGTTGTCCAGGATCGGCCCCGTGCGCTGGCTGACCTGCCGCAACGTCACCGTGGCGGCGTCGACGGTGTGCCGCAGCCGCAGGATCGGCACGGCAAGCACCAGCACCAGCATCGCGAACGCACCCGCCGCGATCAGCGCCGCGATCTCGCCTCCAGACATGCCACATCCTCCGCACGTCGCACTTTGTCCTGACGTGCAGACCCTACCGCCCGCCGCGACGGCGCTCGCAGCAGCCGGGCTCAGCTCGCCGACGGTGTCGGGGCAGGACTCTCCGCCCCGGGCTCCTCACCGGTCTCCTCGTCCGTGCCGGGGCCCTGGTCACCGTTCGGGTCCGCGGTGAACCGGATGCGGTCGTCGGCGACCGTGTTCTGCACCTTGATGGTCACCGCGGAGCCCTTGCAGGCATCCGGGTCACCCGCGGGCGCGGCCGACGGGTCCGCGCTGGGCTCGGCCTCCGGCTCGTCGCTCGGGCCGATGGTCGGCCGGTTGCGCAGCAGGTTGGAGCACTCGGGTGTGGTGATCGGACGAACCCACAGGTCCAGCGTGAACTCGTCGCGCCGCCAGCAGGAGTACTCGCCCTGGGTGCCCTCGTCCAGCACGCAGCTGGCCACGTCCCAGCGGGCCCAGCCGGCGTCGGTGAGCGCCGTGGTGTACGCCTGCGTGGTCTCGTCGATCCCCTTGCTGGACTCCAGCGAGCGCTCGCGGTAGCGGCAGTCGATCAGGCACCACCGGCTGCCGTAGATGTTGTCCTCGGTCTTGCCGGAGGTCACCGCCCACGACGGCACGTCCAGCGCGTCCAGGGTCGTCAGCACGGGGTCGCGGGTCGCCGCGCGCAGCACGAAGTAGAACGGCAGCGCGCCGACGATGACGGCCACCAGCGCGATCAGCGTCCACATGCGCAGCCGCTGCTGCTCGCGCAGCTGCTTGCGCACCTCCGACCGGGCGCCGCGGATCACGTCGACACTCGCGGCCAGTCCGGCCCGGCGGTCGCCGGAGGGCGGCACCACGGCGTTCGGGTCCGGTGGGCGTACGGCGATCGGTTCGGGGCGGCCCGGCGGGCGTCCACCGGCGGCGGGCCCGGGGCCCACCCCGGGACCGCCCGGCTTCGGGCCGGGTCCGGCGTGGGTGCCGGGCATCGGTCCCGCCATCGGCCCGGGGCCGGCGCTGGGCCCCGCCTGCGGCGGCATACCCCCGAGCGGGGCGGGGCCGCCCTGCGCCGGACCGGCCGGCGGGACGGGCACGCCGCCCCGGTTCGGGCGGGCCGGTGCGGGCGGCGGGGAGACCGGGCTGACGGCCGGGAAGCCCGCGCGCTGCGGCTCGGGCCGGACCGGCGGGCGCACCGCCGGCGAGCCCGGCATACCCGTCGGGGCGGCCGGCTTGCCCGGGCCCGCCGGGGGCATGGCCGGGCGGCCGCGCATGCCGTCCCCGGCCGGCGGGTTGCCGATGCGAGGCATCTCGCCGGTACGGGTGGGGTCCATCTCACGGCGGCGGACCACCGGCGGCTCGCCCCCCGGCTTGCGCAGCGGCTGGTCCGGGCGGGCCCGGCCCGGCGGTGGCTCCATCGGCGCGGGCTCGGGGCGGCCCCGGCGCGGCTCCTCGGCCTCCGGCCGCCCGGCGCGGCGGCCCGCCGGCTCGTCCGCGACGTGGCGGCGGCTGCCGGTGTCGTCGGCGGCGGCACGGCGGCCGGCCGGCTCCTCGGCGGCCCGGCGGTGACCGCCGGTGGGCTCGTCGTCGACCCGGCGGCGGCCCGCGGACGTGTCCTCACCAGCGCGGCGACGGCCCGCCGCGGTGTCCTCGTCGGCGCGGCGGCGGCCCGCGGGGTCCTCGTCGGCGCGGCGGCGACCGGTCAGCGTGTCCTCGCCGGCAGCACGGCGGCCGGCCGGCTCCTCGGCGGCGGCACGGCGGCCGGCCGGCTCCTCGGCAGTCCGGCGGCCGGCGGGCTCACCGTCGGCCCGGCGGCGGCCCGCGGGCGGCTCCTCCGGGGTGCGCCTGCGGCCGCCCTGGGTGTCCTCACCGGCACGGCGGGCACCGCCCGCCGTGTCCTCGTCACGGCGGCGCGCCGGGGCCTCGCCACCGCGCGGGCGGCGGGCGGCGTCCGCCGGAGCAGCGGGGGCGCCCGGGGCACGGCCCGCCGGCGCGTCGTCGCTCAGCGCGCTCAGCTTGTCCCAGCGGCTGCTGCCGCCGTCGGTGAAGTCGCTGTCGTCGAACTGGTCCTTGGCCTGCTTCGCGCCGCGCAGGTCGTCGAGCCAGCCGGTCTCCTCCTGCGGGACCTCCTCGCCCTCACCGCCGCGGCCCTTCTTCCGGCCCCGTCCGTCGGTCGCGTCGGCCCTGCTCATCAGTTCTCCTCGCTTCGCTCGTCGGCCTGATGAGCCAACCTGAGCCGCTGGGCTCGTTCGCTGCGCTCACCCACCGAGTTCTCCTCGCTTCGCTCGCCGGCCTGATGAGCCAACCTGAGCCGCTGGGCTCGTTCGCTGCGCTCACCCACCGAGTTCTCCTCGCTTCGCTCGTCGGCCTGCTGAGCCGCACTGAGCCCCATAGTTCGCTCACTGCGTTCGCTCACGGCTTCTCCTCGCTGCGTCCGGTGTTGCCCGTGCCCCGGACCACGGCGCGCAGTTTCGGCAGGCGTTCGGCGATGTGCCGTTCGCCACCGTGTCCGGTGGGACGGTAGTAGTCCACGCCCACGAGATCGTCGGGTGGGTACTGCTGACCCACCACACCTCGGGCGTCGTCGTGCGGGTAGCGGTAGCCGATGCCGTGGCCCAGGCCCTTCGAGCCCGCGTAGTGCGCGTCGCGCAGGTGCGGGGGGACCGAGCCGGCCTTGCCGGCCCGCACGTCGGCGATCGCCGCGAAGATGGCCGTGGTGACCGCGTTGGACTTGGGCGCGGTGGCCAGGTGCGCCACCGCCTGCGCCAGGTTCAGCTGCGCCTCGGGCAGGCCGACGTGCTGCACGGCGTACGAGGCGTTCACGGCCGCGGTCAGCGCCGTCGGATCGGCCAGGCCGACGTCCTCGCTCGCGAAGATGATCAGGCGGCGGGCGATGAAGCGCGGATCCTCCCCCGCGGTCAGCATCCGGGCCAGGTAGTGCATCGCCGCGTCCACGTCCGAACCGCGCATGCTCTTGATGAACGCGCTGATCACGTCGTAGTGGGCGTCGCCCGCGCGGTCGTAGCGCAGCGCGGCGACGTCGACCGCGCGCTCGGCGGTGGCCACGTCGATCTCGGGCACGCCGTCGCCGTCGTGGATCGCGAGCGCGGAGCCGGCCGCGGCCTCCAGCGCGGTGAGCGCCTTGCGCACGTCGCCGCCGGCCAGCCGGACCAGGTGGTCCTCGGCCTCGGCGGCGATGGTGACCGTGCCGCCCAGGCCGCGCGGGTCGGCCAGTGCGCGGCGCACCAGGCCCCGCACCGCGTCGTCGTCCAGCGGCTTGAGCGTCAGCAGCACGCAGCGCGACAGCAGCGGCGAGATGATCGAGAAGTACGGGTTCTCCGTGGTCGCCGCGAGCAGCGTCACCGTCCGGTCCTCCACCGCGGCCAGCAGCGAGTCCTGCTGGGTCTTGGTGAACCGGTGCACCTCGTCGATGAACAGCACGGTGGGCGCGCCGCCGGCCCGGCGGCGCCGACGCGCGGTGTCGATGACCTCGCGCACCTCCTTGACCCCGGCGGTCAGCGCGGACATCGCCACGAAGTGCCGGTCGTCGGCTTCGGCGACGAGGTGCGCGATGGTGGTCTTGCCGCAGCCGGGCGGCCCCCACAGGATCACCGACATCGGCGCGCCGCCCGCGACCAGGCGGCGCAGCGGCGCGCCGGGAGCCAGCAGGTGGTCCTGGCCGACGAGTTCGTCGATGCCGGACGGGCGCAGCCGGACGGCCAGCGGGGCGTCCGGCGACGGCGCCTCGAACCCCGGCGAGCTGATCGACCGATCAGCCGTCGTGGGCTCCAGGGAGAAGAGGCCGTCGGTCTGCATCACGCAGACGATACCCGGCACCGCCACGGGCCGCCTCAGCCGATCTTCGCCGGCCCGACCGGTAAGGTGACCTCGTGGCGATCACCCCTGACTTCATCGGACGTGACGACCTGCTCGCGAAGGTGGACGGCCATCCGTACGCGCGCCTGACCGCGGGCGGTGCGGACGTCCGGGGCTACCTGCTGGACGGCGCGTTGGCCTGGACCTCGCTCGGCCCGTGGGGGCCGGTGGCCGCCTCGCTCGGCGACGCCGCCCCGGTCGCCGCGCTGTTCGCCCGGCTCGCCGCCGAGGGCGCGCTGGCCGAGGGCTGCTGGCTCCACCTGCCTCGGCTCACCCGCGCCGAGACGGCCGCGGCGCTGCCCGCCGACGTGCACGACGACTGGGACTTCCTCTGGACCACGGCCGCGCCCGCACCGCACGCGGGTGAGGACGCCGTGGTCGCCCTGGGCGAAGCCGACCATGACGCCGTCGCCGCGGTGCTCGACGACGCGCTGCCGCACAGCACCAGCCGCCCCGGCGATCCGCGCATCCGGCAGTGGTACGGCATCCGCGAAGGCGGCCGGGTGGTGGCCGTCGCGGGCGACCGCAGCCCGAACGGCGTCGGCTTCCTGGCCGGCATCGCCGTGGCGTCCGCCGCCCAGGGCCGCGGCCACGGCGCCGCCCTGACCACCGCGCTGACCCGCCGCCTGATCACCGAGTTCGGCGTCAGCTCGCTGGGCGTCATGTCCGACAACACCCGCGCCCTGGCCCTCTACCGCCGCCTCGGCTACACCGACTCGATCCCCCGCACCTCCCTCCGCCTGATCTGACCCGCTCCGCCCTGTCCCGCCCCGCCCGCC
>NZ_JAAOTI010000054.1:0-21115 GCF_011297315.1 Catellatospora chokoriensis | reverse complement strand
CCTCGTTGAAGGCCTCGTTGACCACGTCCCAGGCGGCGAGCTTGCCCTTGTAGTGGCCCATGACGCCGTTGATGTGGTCGATCATCGCCTGGCGCAGGTTGCTGCCGGACAGGCTCTGCATCCAGCCGGGCTGCTGGGCGTGCCAGGCCAGGGTGTGCCCGCGGACCTTGAGACCGCGCTGGGTCGCCCAGTTGTAGATCTGGTCGCCGGAGCTGAAGTTGAACTGGCCCCGGTTCGGCTGGGTCGCGTCGGGCTTCATCTCGTTCTCGGCGGTGATCATGTTGAACTCGCGGGCCGCGATCGTGCTGTACGTCGAGTCGCCGAGCCTGCTCGCGGCGATGGCGGTGCCGAAGTACCGGCCGGACTGCGCGGCGGCGGCGCCAAGCGTGCTGGCAGCCGCGTTCGCGTTCGGAATCATGGCCACGACGGTCAGCGTCGCGACCACACCGGCGGCACCGGCGAGCAGGGCCTTGTGGATCGGTGATCGTTTCTGCGGGTTCCTGCCACGATGCGCAGAGGGAAGCGCTGTCATCATGGTCTCCTTTCCGGATCGGCGCGGGCTCGTCTCGGGCGATCGGCCGCTGCGCCGCGGGGGCGGGTATCGATACCGGGGCATGTTGCCATGCTTGAGTGCAGGTCGCAACGCCAACTTTTCGATAACTTCCGGAAAATGATCACCGACCAATGTGGTGACGACCGGGCACCGCCCGGGCTCGATGCTCACACGACGGGTGACTCTTAGCAGCTAGATAGCACTTTCAGACGATCTTCGCCGAGCCGAATGAGCTACCGCTCACCGGGCACGAAAACTCGCGACACAATGGATCATCACGAGCCTACCGAAACTTCCGGACGTCCTTCCGAACGACTCAGCTGGCAGCCATCACCGCGACGGTGTGGGCCCTGATGCCGACGACGGGCTCACCGGTGAACTGCCGGACCACGTCCAGCACGTGTCGCTGAGCCGGCTCGGCCAGCCCGTCATAGATCTCGACGAACACCTCGCGAGCGCGCGCCCGCGGCCAGCCGGCCGGCAGCAACTCCACGGGCAGCTGCGGATCGAGCAGCGGGATGTGCCGGTAGGCGTCCATGATCTCCGTCCGGGCCCGGACCGCCGCGGCGCCGACGATCCGTCCACCGCGGACGCGCTGCAGCAGCGGCCTCCACTGCCGGTCGAAGGCTTCGTAGTGCCGGGCGATCGCGACGATGTCCCACGCCTCGATCGGGTTGCGGTCGGCGCTGACCGCCAGGTCGACATGGCCCGCCCGGAACACGGTCATCGCGCCGGGCGTGACGGCGGCCAGCCGCCCGGCGACGGTGGCGTTCCACGGGTCCGGCGAGACCCAGAGCCCGTCGTACAACGGCGCGAAGCCCAGCCATCGCAGCTGGCCGCGCAACGACCGCCGCTGCGCGCCGTGCTCCTGCGGCAACGAGAAGGCCACGAGCGTCCAGGTGCCGTCCCAGCTGCGGGCCTGCTCGGCGAACCGCGCGATCCAGGCACCCCCGGCCGACAGCTCGCCGGCGGCGTCACGGGTCAGGCGGTAGAAGCTGTGCCGGCCGTCCCGGCTGCTCTCCAGCACGCCTCGGCGGCCCAGCCGGCTGATGGCGGTCCGCGCCGCGCCGCTGGTGATCCCGAATTCGCCGAGCAGCGTCGTGACGGCGGATGACGGCAGCCAGGCGCGCGTCGGCAGCGTGTAGTCGGCGACGAGCGTCGTCGCCAGGCTTTGCGCCGAGTTGCCGGCCTGGCGCCGCGGCAGCCGGGAACCGCCGGCCACGTCGGGGAAGATCTCTTCGATTTCGAACAGCTGCACCACGCGACTCCGGCGCTGAGAGGACCACGCCCCGCGGCACGGGGGCCCGCACATGGTATGCGCGGGATGTCGGCACGCGAGGTACCGCCGAGTTCCGACGCCATCCGGCTACATCGATTGACACTTTCGTGCCCTAGAGGCATCCTTCATGACACACGTCGTCGACGGAGCCCGACAACGTACGCAAGCGGGAGACCGGCACGCAGGCAGGGCAGGGCCAGGGCAAGCCGACTCCCGACTGTTGCTACCGAGGAAGTGCCATGAGACGAACGACCAGCCCGAGCCGGCGCCGATGGGTGCTGAGCAGCCTGCTGACACTGGCCCTGACCGGCGCTGTCCTACTGGTCCCGCGCCTGGCCGAGGCGGGGCCGACCGCCGGTTGCGGCAGGACCCCGACTTTGACCAGCGGGACGCGCTCGATCCAGAGCAGCGGCCAGACCCGCAGTTACATCCTGAGCATGCCGAGCAGCTACCAGAACACCCGTCCGTACCGGCTCATCTTCGGACTGCACTGGCTCAACGGCACCGCCAACGACGTCGCCACCGGCGGGTCGGACGGGTCGGCCTGGGCCTTCTACGGGCAGAAGCAGCTGTCCAACGACGGCACGATCTTCGTCGCGCCGCAGGGCATCAGCAACGGCTGGGCCAACACCAACGGCCGGGACGTCACCCTGATCGACGACCTGGTCAGCCTGATCGAGGGCGACCTGTGCGTGGACACGAGCCAGGTGTTCGCCATGGGCTGGAGCTACGGCGGCGCGATGAGCTACGCGCTGGCCTGCGCCCGGCCGGCGGTCTTCCGCGCGGTGGTGGTCTACTCCGGCGCCAACCTCAGCGGCTGCAGCGGGGGCACGCAACCGGTCGCCTACTTCGGCATCCACGGCACCCACGACAGCGTGCTCAACATCTCCAGCGGCCGCGCCGTGCGCGACACGTTCGTGCGCAACAACGGGTGCACCGCGCAGAGCCCACGCGAGCCGGCCCAGGGCAGCCTGACGCACATCACCACCGTGTACTCGGGCTGCCGGTCCGGGTATCCGGTCCAATGGGCCGCATTCGACGGCGACCACGCCCCCCACCCGGTGGACGGTTCGACGGCGACCAGCGGCACCCGCACGTGGACGTCGGCCGCGGTCAACACGTTCCTGGCCCAGTTCACCGCCGCGCCCTCCCCCAGCGCCTCACCTTCGGCCAGCCCGTCCCCTTCGGCCAGCCCGTCGCCGAGCAGCTCGCCGTCGGCGAGCCCCGCTCCGAGCAGCCCCGCTCCGTCCTCACCCGCCCCCGGGGCCGGGTGCAGCGCCGGTTACCGGTTGGTCAATTCCTGGCCAGGCGGCTTCCAGGCGGAGGTGACGGTGACCGCGGGCAGCGCCCCGATCACCGGCTGGACCGTCGGCTGGACGCTGGCCGGCGGCCAGTCCATCACCCAGCTGTGGAGCGGCACCCTGTCCAGCAACGGTCAGTCGGTCACGGTGCGCAACGTGTCGTACAACGGCAACCTGTCGGCCGGCGCATCGGCCACCTTCGGATTCCTTGCCGGCGGGACGCCGTCGACGCCGACGCTCGCCTGCACGGTCGCCTGAGGCGGCAGGGTTCGGCCGCCGGACGGCGTCCTGACCGCTGGGTCGTCGACCCGGCACCGCCCAGAGCGGTGCCGAGTCGACGACCTGTGTGCTCAGCTGCGCAGACTCCATTGCTGGTTCGCGCCGCTGTTGCACGACCAGAGGACGATCTTGGTGCCGTTGGCGGTCGCCGCGCCGGTGGCATCCACGCAGAGCCCGGACTGCACGCTGGAGATGGTGCCGTTGGCGTTGAGGTTCCACTGCTGGTTGGTGCCGCCGTGGCAGTCCCAGATCACCACCGCGGTGCCGTTGGTGGTGCCGGCACCGGACGCGTCCAGGCACTTGTTGCCGTACAGGGTCAGCTGCTTGCCGCTGGTGTAGGTCCACCGCTGGTTGGTGCCGCCGTGGCAGTCCCACAGCTGCATCTGCGTGCCGTTGGCGGTGGCGCTGTTGGGCCCGTCGACGCAGCGGCCGGACTGGCCCCCCACGATCTGGACGTTCTGCTGGCCACCGCCGCCGCTGCCCTCCCGCCGGACGATCGACTTCGACTCCACCGAGCGGACGCCCTGCGCGTCCACCACGTAGAGCCGGTACTCGCCCGCCGAGGTGGGCACGGCGATCGAGGTGGCGGTGCCGTCGGCGCGGGTCATCGTCGCACCGGCGACGAAGCTGGTCGTGCCGTACGGGGCGAGCCAGACGGACCTGGTCGAGTCGCCGGTGCTCCGGATCGGGATCGTTGTCCCGCTGCTGCCGACGTAGGTGCTGGCCGGCAGCACGTAGTCGGGCAGCACGAGATTGCCCTGCGGGATGATGCCCCGGTAGGCGTCCTCCAGCCCGGAGTTGACGGCGATGCTGTAGGCCGCCGCCGGCCAGACGTAGTCGGACGAGACGAGGATGTCGTGGACCGTGCTGTTGGGCAGGACCTTGTTCGACACCTTGTTGATGGGGCCGTACGTCTGCGTGATGCTCAGGTCGTGCTTGCGCCCCCAGTCGTCGGAGTTGACGAGCCAGGTGACGTTCTTGTCGACGCTCAGCACGTTGTCGCGGAACGTCATGTACGCCGAGCCCTCGTCAGGGTGCAGGCCGTACTTGTGCCCGGACGGAACGCCCTGCAAGTAGTTGTTGGTGATGGTGGTCCCGGGCTGGCTGCCCAGGGTGTAGATGGGCGCGGTGTCGCTGAGTCGCTGCACCGTGTCGATGAAGTGGTTGTAGCTGATCGTGTTGTTCCTCGCCGTCGTCGTCGGGCGGTTGGGCGCGATCGAGCCCGACGAGCCGTCGAAGTTCCACCACCCCCAGCCCATCGTGATGCCCGACCACGGCGCCTTCTCGATGCGGTTGCGCTGCACCGTCAGGGTGTCGACGAAGTAGGCGGTGATGGGGCTGTGCCCGTTGAACAGCACGGCGCTGTCGTAGAGGTAGTTGTTCTTGATGTCGATGGTCTTCGGCAGGCCCTCGACTCCGACCGGGTACTTCTCGCGGTTGCTCGACGTGTAGTCGCCGATGTACACGTGCTGGGGGTGGCCCACGCTGATGGCGGAGCCGGCGATGTCGTTGGTGAAGTTGCCGATCAGCTGCGAGTTCTGCACGTCGTTGACCATGCCGATGCCGTCGGCGCCGGCGTGCTGCACCCGGTTGCGCTGCAGCAGGATCCCGTCGGCGTTCGAGATGTCGATCATTGTCGGCGTGACGTCGACGTTGCGGTAGTAGTAGACGTGGAAGTTGCCCTTGGCGTACGCGGTGGCACCCAGGTTGCCCTGCTGTGCCTGCTTGTAGGCCGACCCGGCCACGTTGAACAGGTTCCAGTCCGAGTGCTGCACGGTGAGCCCGGACAGCGTGATGTTGCGCGCGTGGCTGCCGGTGGAGCTGCCGGCGATCCGCACCAGCGTGGTCACGTTGTTGGGCGCGAAGACCGCGGCCGTTGCCATGTTCTCCGAGCTGGCTTTGTAGTAGTACAGGGTCTGGGTGGACTTGTTGAAGTAGAACTCGCCCGGGGAGTCCAGGAACTCGTAGGCGTTCATGACCTTGTGGGTGCCGCCGACCTGGGCGTTGCCGTTGAACGCGCCCTGGGCGATGGCCGCTCCCGGCTGCTGGAACAGCGCGATGCGGCCGGAGCCGTCGCTGGTCACCTGGCGGACGCCCACGATGGCCGTGGTCCAGGTGGTGCCGGTCTCGATCTCGATGTCGTCGTGGTTGCCGTTGATGGCGGGGAAGTCCGACGCGCTGTACCTGGCCCCGTCACACTGCGACCCCGACTCCCAGGCCCACGAAGCCTGACCGGCCGTGACGCTGTACGTCCCGTAGCAGCCCGCGGACGAGATCGTCTTGGACGCCATGTACGCGCGCTTGTCGTTGACGTAGAGCGCGCGCAGCTTGTTCGACCGGCTGAGGGGAGCCTTCCAGATGTTGCCGCTGTGCTGGGTCCACCCCGTCACCTGCACCCCGCCGTCGAGGACCGGCGTCTCGTTCTGGTACGCGGCGTAGACGACGCGGTAGCCGTTGGTGCCCGAGTCGCTCGCGCCGAACTCGATCGTGCTGCTCACCGGATACCTGCCGCCGCGGAGGTACACATAGATGTCCCCGGTCATGTTCGCATTGACGGCGCGGACGAGCTCCCGGGCGCGCTGCACGGTCCGCACCGGCGAGCCGATGGTCCCCGGGTTGCTGTCGCTGCCGTCGGGCGCCACGTAGTACGTCGCCTGGGTCGCGGCCGAGGCCGGTGCCTGGCTGGCGACGGCGGCTGCCAGCGAGGCGGACATGAGGACCGCGACCGCCACCAGCGATCTTCCCACGGTCGATAAAGCTGACTTCACGTCTTCTTCCTTTCGGGTGTCCCGCCGCGATGGTCCGGCGGCCGCGAGCCGGGCCGCCGGAGCGAGCACTGCCTTCCCTGCCGCGCAGCCGCTTCGAATGGCGAAAGCCGCTGCTCGGGAGGCCGCTGTCCTCCTTGGAGCACCGCAACAGTAGCGACGTATGACGTCACACGTCAACGGCTTGTGTCTATTCCATTTCGGCCGGATTCCACGCGCGGCCATGCGTTTCGTCGAGTGGGCACGGCGCCTGGACCGCATCGGATCCGCGCCCGGTGGGGCCGTCAGGCCGGCACGGTGCGGCCGGCCTGACGGGCCTTGTCAGTTCCGGGTGCTCCACTGCTGGTTGGTGCCGCCGTGGCAGCTCCAGAGCTGGATCCTCGATCCGTTGGCGGTGGCCGCGCCCGACACGTCGACGCACAGCCCCGACTGGACACCGGTGACGGTGCCGTTGGCGTTGAGGTTCCACTGCTGGTTGGCCTGGCCGTTGCAGTCCCAGATGATCACGGCGGTGCCGTTGGCGGTTCCGCCGCCGTTGGCGTCCAGGCACTTGTTGCCGTACACCGTGAACTGCCGGTTCGCCGTGTAGGTCCAGCGCTGGTTGGTCCCGCCGTGGCAATCCCACAGCTGCATCTGCGTGCCGTTGGCGGTGGCGCTGTTGGGCACGTCGATGCAACGGCCCGACTGCTGGCCCACCAGCAGCACGTTGGACTGGCCCGGCGCCGGGCTGCTCGGCGGCGGGGAGCTCGGTGGCGCGCTGGACCCGAACTGCGACAGGAACCGCCATGCCTCCGTCTTGGTCCAGGTTCGGGCGCCGTCCTCGCAGCCGGAGCAGCCCTCCACCGGCGCCGGCCCGTGGCCGCCGTCGAACGCGGCCCACTGCACGGGATACCCCGCACGGCAGGAGTAGGTGGTCGTGATGTGCCGGCCGCTACCCGCGGCCGGTTCCGAGGCGTTCTGCTGGGCGCAGCCGTTGTTGCGCAGGAACGTGTCGCGCAGCGAGCGGCCCTGCGAGATGTTGAGCACGTTGTCGGAGACGCCGTGGATGCCGAAGTAGGCGATCGGCTGGCTGCCGCCGCTGCATCCGGACAGCTGCGCGCCCGCGTACACCACCACGGCGCGGAAGACGGTCGGCCGCGCGCAGGCGATCGCGTAGCTCATGCCGCCGCCGTAGCTGAAGCCCATGGCGAACAGCTGGGTGGTGTCGACGCACAGGTCGTTCTCGATCATGCGGATCATGTCGTCGGTGAAGGTGACGTCGGCGCCGCCGGAGTTGGCCCAGCCGTTGCCGATACCCTGCGGGGCCACCAGGATCGCGCTGTTGTCGGACTGCTGCTGCATGCCGTAGAACGACCACGTGGTCCCGCTGCTGCCGCCCGAGGAGACGTCGTTCATGGTGCCGCCCCGCCAGTGGTAGGCGAAGATCAGCCGGTAGGAGCGGGTGTTGCTGTAGCCGTCCGGGACACGCAGGTTGAAGCTGCGGCTCTGGCCGCTGCTCTGGATCGTGTACGAGCCGGTGCGCAGGGTCGGGCTCTTGCCGCAGCCGGCGGTCGTGGCGGCGTAAGCCGCCGGGCCGGTCAGTGCGGTGGCCGTCAGGGCGCCCGCGATGACGACGGCGGCCGCGCCGAGCGCGGCGAGCCACCGTTGCCGGGCGGGTCGGTGCTGGATGGATTCCACGGTGCTGTCTCCTTGCTTGGGAGCGGGGACTGCACTGCCGGGGCCGCCTGCGGCTGGGGGCACGGGACAGCACAGCCGGACCGCCGCACCCGGGCGGGCAGGCGGTTGATCTGTCAGCGGGGTGGAGCCGGAGCTGGGCGTTGCGGCCGGCGGCGCGGCTGCCGGCCCGGTCGTCGCTTCACCACGCAGCGGGCTGCGGGCGGTCGGCTCACTGCCCCAGGCCGACTGTCCCCGTGGGACAGCGCCACCGTAGCGACGTAACACGTCACATGTCAACGACTGCCGTCGATTCCCGTGGTCCGGGAAACGTACACCCTTGACGCCTCAGATGTTATCGGTCACATTGGACCGGACACATCACATGTCATCCATGTTATTAGGCCGAGGACATCAGGTAACGACTGCCCTCTGGCCGCAACAGGCTCGATGTGAGCGGTCACCACTGCCCTGGTCAGTGACCGCCCGCCGAGGCGACCTGAGCGAAGGGATCGACCATGGCCAAGTACGCGCGCCTGCTCACCACCGCGGCGGCCACGCTGGCGCTGACCGTCGCGGTGACCGCGATGCAGATCGGCGTGGCCCACGCCGAGTCCAACGGCGGGGTGCGGGTCATGCCGCTGGGCGACTCGATAACCGAGGGCACCCAGGTGCCCGGTGGTTACCGGACGGGGCTGTGGCAGCGGATGGCCGCCGGCGGATACCGCGTGGACCTGGTCGGCACGCAGTTCAACGGGCCGTCCGCGCTCGGCGACCACGACCACGAGGGCCACCCCGGCTGGCGGATCGACCAGATCGACGCCAACATCGGCGGCTGGCTCCAGAACACCACCCCGCGCACGGTGCTGCTGCACATCGGCACCAACGACGTGCTGCAGAACTACAACCTGTCCGGCGCCCCGGGCAGGCTGTCCAGCCTGCTCGACCGCATCACCGCCGCGGCGCCCTCGGCGGACGTGTTCGTCGCGACCATCATCCCGCTGAGCAACTCCGGACAGGAGAACGCCGCGCGCACCTTCAACTCCGCGATCCCCGGCATCGTGCAGAGCAAGGTCAACGCGGGCCGGCGCGTCCACCTCGTCGACATGCACAGCGCGCTCACCACCGCCGACCTCATCGACGGCATCCACCCGACCGCGACCGGCTACGACAAGATGGCCGCCACCTGGTACGCCGCTCTACGCGCGGTGCCGGGCAGCATCGGCACGAGCACCACCCCGGCATCGTCCGCGCTGGTCAGTGCGGCTTCCGGGCGCTGCCTCGACGTGCCCGGCAGCAGCACCGCCAACGGCGTCCAGCCGATCATCTGGAACTGCAGCGGCGCGTCGAACCAGCAGTGGACGGTCAACGGGCAGGCCGTCCAGTCGCTCGGCAAGTGCCTCGACGCGCCCACGGGCGCCGCAGCGGGGTCGAAGGTCCAGATGTGGACCTGCAGCGGCGCGGCCAACCAGCGGTGGAACTTCAACAGCAACGGCACCGTCAGCAACGTCGGCTCCGGACTCTGCCTGGATGTCTCCGGCAACGCCACCGCCAACGGCACACCGGTGATCCTCTGGTCCTGCAACGGTGCGGCCAACCAGCGGTGGACCCGCACCTGAGTCCACGTGGAAATGCGGAGCCCGCCCGGCGGACACGTCCACCGGGCGGGCTCCGCACACCGCCGGTCAGCGCAGGGTCATCACCACCGCCAGCGGCTCCGTCCGGTACGGAGTGTCCGTCTCGAACGCCACCTGCGCCGTGTAGACCCCGTGCCCGGCCACCGCCGGGGCCGACGCCGCGACCGTCACCGTGACGGTGCGGCCCGCCGGGATGGTCAGCTCCCGCTTGGCCGACAGCCACGACACGTCAGTGCCGCGGATGCAGGACTCCGCGCCGGGCAGCTGCTGCGCCGCTCCGGTGAGGGTGTCCCCGCTGACCTGGCCGCCGACCTGGTAGGTGCCGCACGCCGCCCCGCCGCCGAGCACCGCCCGGTTCGCGTTGGGCAGCGTCGACCACACCGCGGTCGCCGGATCGAACTCCATCACCTGGTTGGTGATGCTGCTCGCGGTGACGCCGCCGATGACGCGCAGCCGGCCGCCGACGGTGGCGTAGGCCATGCCGTACAGGGGGTTCAGCCCGGTGGTCGGCACCCAGGTGTCCGACTCGGCGAAGTAGCGGAAGGCGTCGCCGGTGGAGTCCTTCAGGTACGGCATCTGCCCGCCGACGCAGACCAGCCCGTTGCCGGACGAGCCGCAGGCGTGGTCCGCCACGCCGAGCGGGTAGTCGGCCAGCCGGGTCCACCGGTCGGTGTCCGGGTCGTAGCGGTAGGTCGCGTTCGACGGGGTGTAGCACTCGTAGGACGGGCATCCGGCGACCACGTAAAGCTTGCCGTCGACCGTGGTAGTGGCCGCGTCGGCGACCGCGGCGGGCAGGTCGGCCCGGCGGGACCAGCGGTCGGTCATCGGGTCGTAGGCGTAGGTGGTGGCAAGGGGTTCGCCTGTCTTGTCCCAGCCGCCGACCACGTACATCCTGCCGTCGACGAACGCGCCGCCGGCGCTCATCAGCGGCTGCGGCAGGTCGGCGATCGGCTTCCAGACCCGCGCCTGCGGGTCGTAGACGAACCCTTCGGCCATCATGCGGCCGTAGGTGTTGCCGCCGACCGAGTAGACCGTGCCGTCGTTGTCGGCGACCACGTTCTCCACCAGCGGCTCCGGGAGAGCGGGCAGGTCCACCCAGGCGGTGCCGTCCGCGGCCGACTGCGTGGGCCGCGCAGTCGCGGCGCTGCGCACGAAGGAGCGCGACCTGGGCCCGTCCGACACGGGGATCTTGACGAGCGGCGCCTCCGGCCCGGCGGTGCGGTGCCCGCCCGGCGACGGGGTGTAGCCGCGGTCCTGCTCGACGAGGGTGACCCGCAGCGCCCGGTCACCGGTGTTGGTGAGCCGGACCTCGCTGGTGACGGTGCGGCCCGGCCGCACGGAGACCGGCAGGCTGGACCGGCTCACGGCCAGCTGCCCGGCCCGCAGGTGCCAGTCCTGGCGGACGACGCGGTCCCGGTCGGCGCGAACGGCCGCCGTGGCGTCGCCGTACCGCAGACCGGTGGCCGTCACCGGGACCGATCCCCCGTTCTCGACGAAGACCCGGTAGAACCCGTTGCCGTCGGTGGCGGTCACCCGGCTCGCCGATGCCGAGCCGGCGCCGGCCGACACCTTCGCGCCGCTGAGCACCCCGCCGGTGTTGACGTCGCGGACCTGTCCGGCGATGAAGCCGCCGGGCACGACCGCGCAGGCACGCGTGCCGACGAAGACGTTGTCCACCTGCCACCAGTCGGCGATGCTGCCCTGGTAGCGGAACCGGACCTGGACCCCGGCGCGCCCCGCGGCCTGCGGGATCGGGATCTCGAGGTGGCCCGAGACGCTGACGTCCGCGAAATGGCGCACGACGCTCCAGCTGGTCCCGTTGTCCAGGCTGAGCTCGAGGTACGCGGACTGGACACCGAAGCCGGAGGCGTAGTAGTCGCCGTCGAACCCGATCACCGGCGCGGACACGCCGGACAGGTCGGCCGGGGGGCTGACCAGGGTCGAGTCGATGTCGCCGACCTGGGACCAGGTGTCGACGGTGGCGAACCCGCCCTCGCCGCCGGTCAGGTTGCCCTTGTGCGCGGGGTCGTCGAAGCGCCACGTCTGGCCGGAGCCGGTCTCGTCGGTGACCCGCCAGCCGTCCTCCGGCTGGCCGGACCACCCGGCGAAATCGGTGGCGACGCCCTGGTGGCGCCACGCGTACCCGGTGGCGTTGCAGGACGTGTCGTCAGCGGTGAGCACGACGTCACGCCGGACCGGACCGGTGTTTCCGGCGGCCGGGGCGCTGATCGTGGCGGTCGCCGTGCCGGCGACGTAGCCGGGCAGGTCGACCGGGGACACGCGCAGGGTGTACGTGCCGCCGACCGGCAGCTCGACCTCGTATCGGCCGGTGAAGGGATCGGTGAGGACCGGGTCGGGCTGGCCGTCGACGGCGACCTTGGCGTAGAGCGGCCAGCCGTGGCCGGAGCCGTCGGTGACGGTGCCGGTCAGCGTCCGGGTCGGGATCGCGGTCAAGGTGAGGTCACGCACGACCTGCGCGCCGCTGCTGACCGTCGCCTTGACCACCGTCGGGGAGCGGTAGCCGGACGCGGCGGCCGTGACGTCGTAGCCGCCGACCGGCACGGGCAGGCGGTAGCGGCCCTTGGCGTCGGTCGTCGCGCGGAAGGTCGCCCCGATGGCGTCGGTGGCGGTGACGGTCACGCCCGCGAGCGCGCCGTGCTTCTTGCCGTGCGTGTTCTGTCCGGCCGTGACGGTGCCGGTCAGCTGCCCGCTCGCGCCGAGGGTCAGCGCCGAGACCCCGGCGGGGGTGCCCAGGCCGGTCGGTCCGTCCCAGCCCGCGCCGGCGGTGCAGAGCAGGTTGCCGCAGTAGCCGTTCGAGCCGGTGGTGACGTCGGACAGGCCCGCGGCCTTGTCCTTGCGGTACGGGTAGGTGACCGGGTACGTGCCGGGCAGCGGGTCGCCGGCCAGCGCGTACATCGCGGCGAGCAGCGGCGCGGCCAGCGAGGTCCCGCCCCACTGCGCCCAGCCGTCCTGGCCGAGGGTGTTGTAGACGGCCAGCCCGGACTCGGGCGCCGCGGTGGCCGAGACGTCGGCGGTGGCGCGCTTGTCCCCGCACTGCGTGTCGATGCCGGCCTGGTAGTCGGGGCGCGGTTCGTAGGCGGAGCAGCCGCTGCCCGCGTAGGCCCAGGCGGTCTCGGACCAGCCGCGCGGGGACGCGTCGCGGGTCAGCAGGGTGCCGCCCACCGCGGTGACGTCCGGGTGGGTGGCCGGGAAGCTCTGCACGTTGCCGATGTCGCCGCTGGCCACGGTGATGGCGATGCCCGGGTGGTCGTAGTGGGCGTGGTAGAGGTGCTGGTAGTGGGCTTCACCGGGGACGCCGTACGAGTTGGAGACGGCGACCGCGCCCAGCCGGGCCGCGGTGTCGACGGCGCGGCCGAGGTTGCCCATCGCGTTGTTGTCTGCCTGGACCAGCAGGATCCGGCACTTCGGGCAGGCCGCGGAGACGGCGTCGAGGTCCAGGGCGGCCTCGATCGACCAGCCCGGCTCCTCCACCGGGAAGTCGCTGCCGCCGGACTGGTCGACCTTGCGGAAGCAGCCGTTGGCGGTGGTGCACGGCGGCAGTCCGTAGTGGGCGCGGAACACCGCCAGGTCGGCTTCGGCGGCGGCGTAGCCGAAAGCGCCGACGATCGCGACCGTCTGACCGGCGCCACCGTCGGGCAGCCGGTACGCGGACCGGATGTCGGCCGGTCCCAGCGCCCCTGCCGGGGGTCCTGAGGCCTTCTGCTGCCGCCCGTTGCCGGCGGCGGGCAGCCCGAGCGCGAAGCAGCGGGCGAGCGGGCCGTCCTCGGTGGCCGTGGTGTCCCCGGCCGTGTTGCAGCCGGCGGGCCGGTAGTGCGGGGCGGCCCGGTTCGGCGGTGCGGACTGCTCCGCCTGGACGGCGGCGTGCGCCGGGACACCCGGCAGCGCGGCGGCGGCGAGCAGCGACAGCACGACGAGTGCGGCACGTACGGCGGGGTGACGCCCGCGGGCCCGTCCTCCGGTCGAGGGCACGACCATCTGGTACTCCTAACCATCCGAACTGGAGCAGTGCCTCGTGGTCGAGGCCGCGACCGCGCCCGCCGTACGGGTTGTCCAGCTACGACATCGGCGCGAGATGACGGCGATCTTGGCATGGGTCGGCGGGCGTGGACAATGTGTCGAGGTGTTCATGTTCAGGACAGCTGGCGGGTTCCGGACGGCGGTCTCCGGCTGGTTCACGCGCCGGAAACAGTGATGGCGGATCTTGGTTGCGTCGTGCCGCCAAGGCGCGCCGCCAGGGTCAGACGAGGAGGCTCGGAATGTGGCATGTGGTGGGTGTGTCCGCACCGGAGGAGCACGTCTACGAGGCGCTCACCCTGCGCCGGCAGGCGACGCTGGGCGAACTCCTCGGCGACGTGACGCTCTCCCGGGCGCAGCTGACCCGTGCCCTCGGCTGCCTGATCGAGCACGGCCTCGTCGATCGGCTGCCCGGCCGCCCCGCGCGGTACGCCGCGACGCCGCCCGACCAGGCCGCCGCGTCGCTGATCGCCGAGCAGGAGCGCAACCTGCTGCGTTTGCGCACGCACGCCGACCAACTGGCCGAGCAGTTCCGCCGACGTGACGCGACCGAGCGGCACCCCGGTGAACTCGTCGAGGTGGTCGAGGGGGCCGCGAACCTGCGGGCCACGCTGGTGCGGCTCCAGCGTGAGGCCCGGGTGCAGATCAGAGGCATGGACCGGCCGCCCTACCTGGACAACCCGGTGAGCGGCAATGCCGAGGAGACGCATCAGCTGACCGACCGCGGCCTGAGCTACCGGGTCATCTACGACCGGTCGGCGCTGGCCATCCCGGGCCGGATGGCCGAGGTCTGGCGGGGCATCCAGCACGGCGAGCGGGCGAGGGTCACCGCCGACGTGCCGATGAAGATGCTCATCTGCGACGACCGGTTCGCGGTCATCCCGGTGATGACCGGCGGGAAGGTGGCCGAGGCGGCCTACCTGGTATATCCGTCGTCGCTGCTGGACGCGTTCATCGCGCTGTTCGAAACGTTGTGGGAGCGCTCGGTCGCGGTCAACCGGCCGGGCGAGGAGCTGCCAGACGGCCTGTCCGACCGGGGCGCCGAGCTGATCGGACTGCTGGCCGGCGGCGCCACGGACGAGTCGATCGCCCGCACCCTGGGCTGGAGTGTGCGGACCGTGCACCGGCACGTGCACCGGATCATGGCCATGGTGGGCGCCGAGACCCGGTTCCAAGCCGGCATGGAGGCGGTGCGCCGCGGCTGGCTCTGAGCGTCGGAGCTTGCCTGCCCGGTCGGGTTGTCCGCAACTTCCGGAAGTCCTTGGGCAACCCGGCACGGTGGCAATTCCGTAGGATGCCTGAGAACCTGGCCGTGAAAGGCTCACTTGCGATCGAGGCTCGCCACATCCGGAAAGGATCGTGGAAGTGTCCGGTCGCGACGATCGATAAAGTCGCCAGGTGCGACTGGGGTTTCGGACGCCCTGGAGAAAACGAACAAGAGGAACCTGTGGTCATGCAATCGGCGACATTCCTGGTCGAGGCCCTGCTCCGGAGCGGGATGCACGATGTGGTCACCGTGGAGCCGACCAGGGGTGGGCTCGCGGCGCTGGCGGGCATAGCCACCCGCCGGGAGGCACCGCCGGTATTCGTCAAGTCCCTCGCCGAGCCGCCGGCCGACGACGTCTTCGTCGCGGAGGCCGAAGGGCTGGCCGCACTGCGCGACATCGGCGGCGCGGCGACACCCGAGGTGCTCCTGGCGGACCGGGGACTCCTCGTGCTGTCGGTGCTGCGCGCCAGGCCGTGCAGCGAGACCTTCTGGGAGCAGTTCGCGCACATGCTCGCCCGCCTGCATACGAGCACGGTCCACCATCGCTTCGGATGGCATCGCGACAACTGGCTGGGCCGCCGACGCCAGGTCAACACCTGGCACGACGACGGCTTCGCCTTCTTCGCACAGCACCGGCTGCTGCGGTGGCTCGGGGAGCCGCGCGTCGAGGCCGCACTCGACCGGGCGGACCGGGCGGCGCTGGAGCGGCTCTGCCACCGGCTGCCGGACCTCCTGCCCGACCGCCCGGCCTGCCTGACGCACGGTGACCTCTGGGCGCAGAACATCCTGGCCACACCGGAAGGCGAGCCGGCGCTGATCGACCCGGCGGTGTCCTACATGTGGGCCGAGGTCGATCTCGCCCACGTGTGGTCGACTTCGCCCCCGCCCGAGGCGCAACGGTTCTTCACGACCTACGCGGAGCTGACCTCTCTCGACGACGACTGGCGCGGCCGCATGCCGATCATTCAGTTGCGACAACACCTCGCCGTGCTGGCCCAGTTCGACGACGACTGGGGCGCGGGCGATCAGATCCGCGCCACCCTGGCCCCGTTCCGGACACGGACCTGAGCGCGGGGACGCCGCATCCACTCATCCTCACGCATTCGAGTATCCCGATCACGTGCCGTCATGCTGGGAGCCATGACTCAACGACGTTGGCTCGTCACAGGCTGTTCGACAGGGCTCGGCCGGGCGCTGGCCGAGAACCTCGCCCATACCGGCGAGCAGGCGGTGCTCACCGCCCGCGACCCCCGTACGCTGGCCGACCTGGCCGAGGCGCACCCGGAGCACGTCGCCGTCGCCGCGCTGGACGTGCGGGACGAGGCGGCGTGCCAGGCCGCCGTCGAGCTCGCCGGGCGGCGTTTCGGCGGGATCGACGTGCTCGTCAACAACGCGGGCTACGGCCAGTTCGGCTCGGTCGAGGAGGTTTCCGAGCAGGAGGTGCGCGACCAGCTGGAGACGAACCTGCTGGGCCCGTGGCGGCTGCTGCGGATGGTGCTGCCGCAGTGGCGGGAGCGTCGCGGCGGGCACGCCGTGCTCGTCTCGTCCACGTGCGGGTCGATGGCGCTGCCGGGCCTGTCCGCGTACACGGCCAGCAAGTTCGCCCTGGAAGGGCTCGGCGAGGCGCTGGCCGCCGAAGCGGCGCACCTGGGCGTGAAGACCACGATCCTGCAGCTGGGCGGGTTCTCCACCAACTACGGCAAGTCCCTGGTCGAGCCGGCGACGCGGATCGCCGACTACGCGGCGGTCGAGGACGGCATCCTGCTGGGCACCCGGAATCTGGCCGAGTACGAGTTCACGTCGTCACCTCAGCTGTTCGCGCTGCTCGTTCGGAAGGTCGCGGCGATGGCGCAGCCGCCGATGCGGGTGCCGTTCGGCCGGGACATCGAGGTCTTCCTGGCACCGGCGCTGTCGGCGCGGCAGGCGGCGTTCGAGCAGGCGATCGCGAGCGGCGCCCACCTGCCCGAATGGGTGTCGCCGTAGCACTGCGGCCGTGGCCGGGTGCAGAGGAGCGCACTCCCCCGCACCCGGCCGCGGCCCCCGTCGTCGTGTCGATCAGGCGATGACGCAGGCCGCGCCGTTGAGGGTGAATGAGGTGGGCTTTCCGGCGTTACCGGTGTGGTTCGCCTGGAAGCCGATGCCGACGGAGCCGTTGGCGGGGATGCCGGCGTTGTAGCTCACGTTCCTGGCGGTCACCTGCCCCGAGGCGGGTGAGTAGACCGCGTTCCAGCCGGAGGTGATGACTTGGCCGCTGGGCAGCGTGAAGGCCAGTGACCAGCCGTTGATCGCAGCGTTGGCGGTGTTCGTGACGGTGATGTTCTCGACCAGTCCGGCGTTCCACGCATCGATCGTGCTGGTGACGCGGCAGGAGCCGGGCCCGGGCGACGTGCTCGGGCTGGGCGGGGTGCTGGGGCTGGGGCTGGGGCTGGGCGGCGTGCTGGGGCTGGGGCTGGGGCTGGACGGGATGCTCGGGCTCGGCGGGGTGCTCGGGCCGGGGGTGGTCAGGCCGAAGAACGCGACGGCAGACGCGGCCATGCCGCTCGACGGCAGGCTGTGCCCGGCCCCCTGGATGCTGAGCGCCTCGACCCGCACGGTTCCCGACGAATCGGCGAACCGGCGGCGGTTCCAGTTGGCCTGCGGGGTGTCGGAGGACGTCGGAGTCTGGGTCAGTCCGTGCACATTGGTCCACTGCTCGATCGATTCCTGCAGCAACGAATACGGCACGAGGGTGTCGGAGGTGCCGTGCCACAGCTGCACCCGGGGCCGCGGGCCGGTGAAGGCCGGATTGACCTGCCGCACCGCGTCGCCCCACTGCTGCGGGGTCCGGTTCATGCCGCCACCGGTGCACTGGCTGCTGCCGGGCGGGTAGTCGGACGCGTTGGCGAAGCAGTTGAACGGCACGCCCATGAACGCCGCTCCGGCCTTGAACCTGTCCGGGTAGAGAGCGAGCATGTGCTGGGTCATCATGCCGCCGGAGGAACTTCCCGTGGCGTAGACGCGGTTCTGGTCACCGCCGTACTGGAGCACGGCGTAGGCGATCATCGACATGATCGAGACCGGGTCGCTACCGCCGTCGCGGCGCTTGGCGGCGTCCGACCACGTGTCGAAGCATCTGCCGAACCCGGCCTCCTGCATGGCGCTCGGGTAGATGACGATGAAGCCGTACTGGTTGGCCAGCGACGCGAACTCGCTGCCGGAGTAGAAGCCGGGGCCGGAGCCCCCGCACCCGTGCATGGCCACGACGATCGCGGGGTTGGCCGGCCGGGCGTCGGGCACGTAGATGTGCATGCGCATACCGCCCGGGTTGCTGCCGAAGTTCGGCACCTCGACCAGCGAGGCCGCGAAGGCGGGTTGCACCGCCGGGATCGTGACTCCGGCCACCGCCAACGATGCGGCGACGGCGAGCAGCAGCTTTCGTTTGATCTTCATGGGTCTGTCTCCTTCGTTCCCCGCGCAAGTCGGGGAAAGGCCGTGGAGCTGCGCTCGCGCGCGCCATGACCACGGCATGTCGGCTGGTGACCGAGGGTGCGCCGGTCGACGTGGTGGCACCTGGCCCGCCGCTGCCCTCGGACGGCCGTGCGCCCTGATCGTCCGCAGGTGGCCACACCCACAGGTCCCCGTGTTCTCAGCTGCGACTGGTCGCGACGCCCGGCCTCCGGGACCAACGCATGACACACAGGGTTCCCTGTGGACACAAAACTGTCAATTGAACATCGCCAATGGGCCGATTGCCGGTGCGCGGTCCGCGCGGGTGCGGGCAGGCACGGCAGGAAGCCTGACATCGCCTGACACCGCCGCCGGTCATCATCCTGCGGGCGTGCTGCCGCCCCGCGACGGTGGGATCAACTCGGACGGCTGGAATCGTCAGGCCGACGGGGCGTCGTGCCTGCGGCCTGCCACTCCGCTTCACCGCCGGGCTCCGGCAGCACACGGCCGCCCTCGACGGCGGATCGTGCCGGGCTGTCCTCGATCACGACCAGCACGCGGCTCTCCTCCACGCCGGCGATGCGGGCGGCGGCAGCTGACACCTGGAGCGCCAGCCGGGTGGTGTCCTGCTGAGGGTGGCCACGCCGGGACCAGCCGCTGATCAGCACAGGACGGCCGGGTTGGGCGCCGACGAACACGTCTTCCGGCGGCAGCTCGACGAACACCACATTGACGTACTCCGGCGGCACGTGGTTGATGTCGGAGTGAATTCTCGTGATCTCCGCGGCGAGCGTGGCCTTTCCCTGGGCGCTCAGCGTGCCCTGGGCGACGGTACAGCTGTAGAGCGGCATGTCGCGTTCCTTACCGGATGGCCGTCGAGGGCCGGCCGTCGCGCAGGCTCCTCGATCGGGCCTCCGCGACGGCCGCACAGCTCAGAGCTCGGTCTTCTGGGGTTTGGTCCGCACCACGACGACGGTGGGACCGGCGGTTCCCAGCGCGGCGGTGAACTCGCTCTCCAGCTGCTCGGTGGTGGTGACCTCGACGCTGTGGCAGCCGAAGCCGCGGGCCACGGTCGCGATGTCCAGTCCGGGCAGGTCGAGTCCGGGCACGCCCGGGGTGTGCTCGAGTTCGGCGAAGGACTTCAGGATGGAGTACTCGCCGTTGCGCATGGCGACGAAGACGATGGGCAGCTTGTGCTGCGCCGCGGTCCACAGTGCCTGGATGGAGTACTGGCAGGACCCGTCGCCGATCAGGCAGACCACCGGGCGCTTCACGTTCTGCGCTTTCAGGCCCATGGCGATGCCGACCGTGGCCGGCAGGGCCCACCCGATGCCTCCGCTGGGCGTGCCGTAGAACGACCGCGGCTCGGTGGTCGGCAGCCACTGCGCGTGCTGGCCCATGGTCGAGGTGGACTCGTTGACGATGACCGCGTGTGGCGGTCGGACCCGGCTCAGCGCCGCGTACACCTCGTCGGGGGTCAGCGGGCTGCTGGGCGTGGACGGCAGCTTGCGCGGCCAGGCCAGTGGCGGCGGCGCGGTGCGGGCGCTGCCGGCGGCCACAAGCTCCACCAGCTGCCGGATCGCCTGCTTCGCGTTGCCGAGCAGGCTGTCGCCGACGCGCGCGGCACCGGCCACGCCGGGGTCCTCGGTGATCTGCAGCAGGTCCGTGCCCGCGGGCAGGATGTCACCGGCCACCCAGGGGTAGTACCGGAACACCTCGGTGCCGATGACGACGACAAGATCGTGTCCGGCCAGCCGGTCGCTGACGCTCTTCAGGGACATGCCCAGCGGGCCCTGGTACAGCGGGTGGTCTTCGGGGAACGAGGTGCGGTCGGCCAGGGGCGCCCCGTAGACGGCCGCGTTGAGCTTCTCGGCCAGTGCCACGGCGTCCTGCCAGCCGCCGGCCCGGTCCACATCGGGGCCGAAGACCAGGGCGGGGTGCTGGCTGGCGCTGATGCGGTCCGCGAAGTGGCGCAGGCGCTCAGGGTCGGGGGCGTAGCTGCTGCTGACCGAGCGCCGCACGGCCGGGCCGTCCAGCGGCTGGTTCCAGTCGTCGAGTGGGATCGACAGGAACACCGGGCCCGCGGGCGGCTGCAGTGCCATCGCGTACGCCCGCATGAACGCCTCGGGCACCGCCTCGGCGCGTGCCGGCTCGTAGGACCACTTGACCCATGGACGCGGCATGATCGTGGCGTCGGGGCTGCTCAGATACGGTTCCCCGACGAGCATTTCCCGGTGCTGCTGGCCCGCGGTGATGATGAGCGGCGTATGCCCCCTGTTGACGGCGATCAGGTTGCCCATACTGTTGCCGAGCCCCGCGCACGAGTGCAGGTTGACCAGCGCAGGGCGGCCCGTGGCCTGCGCGAAGCCGTCGGCCATCGCTATCGCCGACGCCTCCTGCAGCGCCAGGACGTAGTGGAAGTCGTCGGGGAAGTCCTGCAGGAAGGTCTGCTCCGTGGACCCCGGGTTGCCGAACACCGTGGTCAGGCCGAGCGACCTGAGCAGGTCGTAGGTCACGCTGTGGACCGTCGTCTTGATGTTGTTCATGTCAGCAGTCCGCTCCTCGCGAGTGAGCACACCGAACGACCGCCGCGTACGGCTACCGCTCATCGGCCCCCGACGCCCACGATCACGGAACTTACACAGCGTACATTTCGATCTACGCTCCGTAGTCCTGACCGGTGGATGGCATCGGTTCGTCGACCCGTGCCCGCACGATCGGACCGCCAGACCTCGTGTCGAGGCGCTTTCCGCACCTTGTGGGGCAAGCGCCCCGACACGGGACGCCTGCCCCGGTCAGGGGACGAGTGCGCCGTCACGTAGCGTGACGACGCGGTCGGCCATCTCCATCAGCGCCGCGTCGTGGGTGGCGACCAGCGCGGTCATGCCCCGGGCGTGGACCAGGGCGCGGAGCAGGTCCA
>NZ_JAAOTI010000053.1:0-24053 GCF_011297315.1 Catellatospora chokoriensis | reverse complement strand
CCACCGCGTACGGCACCAGCCCGGTCTGCGGCTCGGCTCCGGCCGTCGTCGGCATCGGCCGCACCAAGGCCGAGAAGATCTGGTACCGCGCGCTGGACGTGTACTTCACCTCCAGCACCCGCTACGTGCTGACCAGCAACCCGGCCAACACCGCCCGCGCCTACACCCTGCGGGCCGCCACGGACCTCTACGGCACCTGCTCGGTCGAGTACAAGACCGTCCAGGCCGCCTGGACCGCGGTCAACGTGGCGGGCAACGACGCCGCCTGCCCGACCGGCAACGACTTCTCCCTCGCCGCGTCGCCGGCGTCGGGCTCGGTCAACCCCGGCAGCTCGGTGACCAGCACCATCGGCGCGACCCTGACCAACGGCAGCGCGCAGACCGTGAGCCTGTCGGCCAGCGGCCTGCCGAGCGGCGCGACCGCGTCGTTCAGCCCGACGTCGATCACCTCGGCCGGCGGTTCCTCCACGCTGACCATCGCCACCAGCGGGTCGACCCCGGCGGGCACGTACGCGGTGACCGTCACGGGCACGGGCGCCAGCTCGACCCGGACCACCACCTACAGCCTGACCGTCAACGGCGCGCCCGGCTGCACCGGCACCAACCCGACCGACGTCACGATCCCGGACCTCACGACGGTGACCAGCACCATCACCATCTCGGGCTGTGCTCGCAGCGCCTCGCCCACCAGTGCGGTCGCGGTCAACATCATCCACACCTACAAGGGTGACCTGGTCGTGGACCTCGTCGCGCCGGACGGATCGGTGTACAACCTGCACAACCGGTCCGGCGGCAGCGCCGACAACATCAACCAGACCTACACCGTCAACCTCTCCACCGAGGCTGCGAACGGCACCTGGACCCTGCGGGTCCGCGACGCCGCGAGCGCTGACACCGGGCGTATCGACACATGGTCGCTGACCCTCTGACCTGATCCTCCCCAGAAAGAAATGACGGAGGCGTCACCCTTACCCATGGGTGGCGCCTCCGCGCACGTGCCGGCGACCGGGTCCGGCGCTCACGGGCCGGACGGGGCGGCGTCGGCGCGCACCCGGGTCGGTGACAGCGCCCGCACCGGCGGCGGCGACGGTTCGGCGGGCGAGGCGGCCCGCTCGGCGGCGCGGGCGATGTTGCGGGCCATGCCGCCGAAGATGAAGTGGTGGAACGGCGAGATGCACTGCCAGTACAGGTGCCCCGCCAGCCCGTGCGGGATGAACACGGCCCGCTGGTCGTACCGGCAGACGTGCTCCGGGCTCAGCAGGTCGTGGTCGACCCGCAGCTCCAGCCAGGCCCGGCCGGGCAGCAGCATCTCCGCCCGCAGCCGCAGCAGCCTGCCGTGCTCGATCTCCTCGACCCGCCAGAAGTCCAGCGCCTCACCGACGTAGATCTCCACCGGGTCGCGCCGTCCCCGGCGCAGCCCGACGCCGCCGATCACCCGGTCGAGCCAGCCGCGCAGCACCCAGGCCAGGGGCGAGGAGTACCAGCCGGTCTCGCCGCCGATGCGGACGATGACGTTCCACAGCGCGTCCGGCGGCGCGTGCACCCGGCGGGTCTGATGATCGATGTACACGCTGCCGCCCGACCAGTCCGGGTCGGTGGGCAGCGGCTCGGCCGGCGCGCCCGTCCAGGTGGCGGTGGACCAGCGGGTCTCCACCTCGGCGTCGCGGATCTTCGCCAGCGCCAGCTCGACGGCCTCGTCGAAGCCCTTGAGCCCCTCCGGCGGATCGGGCACGAACCTCGCGATGTCGTGCTCGCGGCAGACCGCCTCGTGGATCAGGCTGGCGACCAGCGGCTTGGCGATCGCGCCGGGCACCGGCGTGACCAGGTTGACCCACTGCGAGCTGAGCCACGGCGTGAGCACGCCGACCGGCACGATCACGCGCGGGCGCAGCCCGGCGATGCGGGCGTAGCGGTCCATCATCTGGCGGTACGTGAGCACGTCGGGGCCGCCGATGTCGAAGGAACGGCTCACCTGTTCCGGCACGCTCGCCCAGGCGACCAGGTAGTGCAGCACGTCGCGGACGGCGATCGGCTGGATGCGGGTGCCGACCCAGCGCGGGGTGACCATGACCGGCAGGCGCTCGGTGAGGTAGCGCAGCATCTCGAACGAGGCGGAGCCGGAGCCGATGATGACCGCCGCCCGCAGCGTCACCGTGGGCACTCCCGAGGCGGCGAGCAGGGTCGCCACCTCGTCGCGGGAGCGCAGATGGGCCGAGGGCGGTTCACCGCCCGCCGTCGGATGCGGCTCCGGGCCGCCGAGGTACACGATGCGCTTGACCCCGGCCTGGCGCGCGGCTTCGGCGAACGTGTGCGCGGCCCGCCGGTCGACGTCCTCGAACCGCGGGGTGCCGAGCGAGTGGACCAGGTAGTAGGCCGTGTCGATGCCGTCCAGGGCGTCACGGGTGGCGTCCAGGTCGAGCACGTCCGCCTCGACGATCTCCGCGCCGCGCGCCCACGGCACGTCCCGCAGCCGTCCCGCCGACCTGGTCAGGCAGCGCACGTGGTGCCCGGCCTCGATCAGGCGCGGCGCGAGCCGCCCGCCGATGTAGCCGGTCGCCCCGGTCACCAGCACCCGTGCCCGCCGCCCCCCCGCCCGCCGTGACATGCCTGAATTCTACGGACATTGACCTATTCCGCGGGCCGTGCGACGAACGCTGCGTCGTTTCCTCGGGTCAGTGCTGCGGGAGTGGCTCGTGGGTCGGGTGGGGCGCGGGGGTGTCGGGGGCCGGGCGGGCCGCGCGCAGCACCGTGGCCACGACGGCCAGCTGGAGCAGCAGTTCGCCGACGTTGCCGAGCCAGAAGTGGGCGGCCCCGGCCCCGGCGGCGGCGAACATGGCGATCGCGCCGAGCAGCAGCCAGGGGAAACGGACGGTCCGCCGGACCAGGACACCGATCGCGACGAGCACGAGCATGGTGACGATCGCCGGAATCGGCGGCCCGGCCGCGGCCGCGTTGCCGTAGCGCAGGGTGTCGGCGTACTCGCGCGGTTCCAGGCGCAGCCCGACGACGTCGGCGGCGACTCCGAGCGCGATCATTGCCGTGACCAGCACGCCCCCTGCGATCCGCACGGCCTGCCGCCGGAGCCCGGTGACGCCGAGCCGGGCGGCCAGGGCCGCGCCCGCGACGATGAGCAGCGGCGTCAGCACGGCGTGGATCCAGTAGCGCGGCGCGTTGACGGCTTCCAGGGTCGGGCCGAAGCCGAGCAGCCGTCCGATCGCGACGGCCGCGCTGTCGTAGGCGAGGCCCACGCAGATCACCGCGACGAGGGCCGCGGCCGGTCCGGCGGCGGTCCGGCGGCGTGCCGCCACCGCGGCCAGGATCAGCAGGCTTACCGCGATCGCCGACAACAGCGCTGAGATCATCTGAGCCGCCCTGGTGTTTCGTAGGTGGGAACACCGTTTCGTCAGAGGGAAAGTTATTCCTCGCGTGCCTGATGGCGCAAGGGTTTCCCGTGACGCTGGCAAACATCTCCGGTCGGACGGTTGACAAGCCGGTTCCCCACTGACTTCATTGACGTATCGCTGACGAGAACGTTGTTTCGTCTAGCGAAACAAGGAAGAGAAGGGAGGTTCCATGCGAAGTAAGTGGGCGGTCGTCACCAGCAGCATCGCTGTCGTCGCCGCGCTGGGTCTGATCGAGGCCCCGGCACAGGCGTACGGACCGACAGCGAATTCGCTGGGCTGCCGGCTCTACTTCGGCGACACGGGCGCCGGCTCGTCACCGACCACCTGGAGCGACACGTTCGGACTGACCCTGTCACCGGCCACGCCGGCACCCGGGCAGACCGTCACCGTCACGCTCACGGCCGCCGCCGGACCGCTCAACGGGCCCGCCCCGTTGGTCGCCGGCGACGTCCCGGTGGTCGCCACGGTGGCGCTCGGCGGCTCGCAGTCGGGCACGGTCACGCTGAACCTGGCGCCGTACCCGACGTCGGCCAGGGATCCGTACACGCCGCTCGGCGCGATCACGGCGGCGGGCACCTTCGTCGCCGGACCGGCCGGCGCGGCCACCGCCACGGTGACGCAGGTGAAGTTCGCCAACACCACCGCGGCGACGTACTGCTCCGCCGCGGGCGACCGCGACCACCGCACGGCGCCCCAGGCCAGCACCATCGTCGAGGCGTTCAGCGTGTTCGACGGCTCGGCCACCGTGACCGCGGTGACCGGGCAGACCGTCACCACGCACGCCCGCGCCGGCAACACCGTCACCTTCGCGGTGGCGGGCCTGGCACCCGGCGCGACGCTCACCGCCTCCCTCCGGGACGGCGCGGGCGCGGGCACGGGCGAAGGCTCCGGCACGGGCAGCACCACCGGGTCGGGAGCCGGGACGGGCACCATCGCCGTGCCGGCGGGCGCCACCACCGGGGTCCGCAGCATCGCGGTCTCCGACGGCGTCAACACCGTCCTCGCGCCGATCACCATCCTGGGCACGCCCACCGTCTCCATCAACCCCGGTGGCGGCGGCGCGGGCACCTCGGTCGCGGTGACCGGCACGAACTGGAACCCGGGCAGCGCGGTCGCCATCCGTGGCTACCAGGCGCTGGCCGGACCCCCGCCGCCGAACCCGACCGGGGACGCACCCGTGAGCATCACGGCCTCGGCGTCCGGCGGCATCAGCACCACCTACACCGTCGACGACCCCGCGACCGCGTACCTCGGCGCGTCGTCGGGCGTGGGCCCCGGCACTCTCTTCGCCATCGCGAACTGGGCGGTCTCGGCCGACGCCTGCGTCGCGAAGACCGGCGCGGCGACGACCGGGACCTGCTCGCTGACGTACCACCTGTCGCAGACCGTCACCGCGGGCAACCTCGCGATGGCCCGCGCGGCGGGCAGCAGCAACATCACGCTGTCGGGCGTCACGCTCGACGGCACGGTCCACACCAGCACCGGATCGCTGCCGGTCATCACGGTGACGGACCACCGCGGCAGCACCTTCGGCTGGAGCCTGGTCGGCACGCTCACCGACTTCACCGGCACCCCCGGCGGCACCATCCCGAAGGCGAACCTGTCCTGGACCCCCGCGTGCACCGGCACCGCCGGCGCGACCAACGCCGCCACCGCGGCCGCGGGCTCGGCGGGTCCGGTGGACGGCGCCACGCTGTGCTCGGCTCCGGCCGACGCGGCGGGCACCGGCGGCAGCTTCGACGCCTCCGCGGCGCTCGCCCTGACCGTGCCTGCGCACCAGCGGGCCGGCGCGTACTCCGCGACGCTCACGATCACGCTGAGCTGAGGCGGAACCGGTGGGGGCGGGCGCTATCCGTCCCCACCGGCCCCCTGTATCCCACCACCCGGGGAGAGGCTGATGGCCATCTGGTCGCGTACGGCCGCGGTCGCGCTCGCCGCGGCACTGCTCGCCGTCACCGCGCCGGTCCCCGCCCAGGCCGCGGGCAACGGCCGCTGGGCGGTCGTCCCCACCCCGCCGGACCAGCCCGGCCCCGCCCCGCGCCAGTACTTCTTCCTGGAGTCGCCGCCCGGCCGCACGGTCATCGACTCGGTGCGCGTGGCGAACCTGACCGACCGCCCGATGACCCTGCGCCTGTACGGCGCGGACGCCTTCAACACCAGCGCCGACGGCGGGTTCGGGCTGCGCCCGCAGGCCGAGCGGCAGCAGGGGATCGGCGCGTGGACGCAGCTGGGCCTGGCCGAGGTCGTCGTGCCCGCCAAACGCCAGACCGACATCCCGTTCACCATCACCGTCCCGGCCAACGCCCCGCCCGGCGACCACGTCGGCGGCGTCGTCGCCGCCGAGTCCACGCCGAGCGGGCAGCTCGCCGAGGGCGGCCTGACGGTCGGTGTCACCCACGCCGTGGCCGCCCGGGTCTACCTGCGGGTCAGCGGCCCGACCGTGCCCGGCCTGGCCGTCGAGGAGCTGGCCGCCGACGCCGGCGAGCTGGCCTACACGCTGGCCAACACCGGCAACATCCACCTGGTGCCCGCCCTGTCGGTGACGTCGTCCGGCCTGTTCGGACACACCGTCACCACGGCCGGGCCCGGCTCGCAGCTCGACCTCGTGCCCGGCGCGCGCACCCGCCTGCGGGCGGCGCTGCGCGGGGTGTGGCCGGTCGACGTCGTCACCACCACGGTCACCGCCACCGCCGAGGGCGGCGTGCGCGCCACCGGGTCGACGACCACGGTCACCGGCGTCCTGCCCGCCCTCGGTGTGCTCGCCCTGCTCGTGCTCGTGGCGATCCAGCTGATCCGGCGTCGCCGCCGGGCCCGCCGCCTGCGCCCGCGAGGTCTGGCATGAGCCGCCCGAGCACGGCCGCACGCGCCACGTTCCGCACGCGCCGCGCAGGCACGCCGCCCGCGAGCGCGCCGACCGGTCGGATGCGGCGATTGATCGCCGGGCTGCTCGGCACGTCTGCCCTGCTGTTCACGCCACTTCCAGCGCATGCCGATGGGTGGAGCGTGACGCTGTCCGCGCCCAAGGCCAGGCCCGGCGAAACGGTGCGGGTGACCGGCGCGAACTGGCCCGCGGGTCGGCTGGTGCAGCTGGTCACCTGCGGTGAGCTGGCGCTTGGCGGTTCGGCGTCGTGCGACATGCGGGGCGCGCTGGCGACCGCGGTGCGCCCCGACGGCACGTTCTCCGTGGTGCTGACCGTCGGCGAGCCGCCCCGGCCGTGCCCGTGCGTGGTGCATGCGGCGGCGGTCGGCGCGGGCGAGAGCGGCCATGTGGACGCCCCGCTGGACGTGTCCGGCCACCCGACCGGTCCCGTGCCGGTGCCCGCGCGCACCCAGGCGCAGGTCGACGTCGTCGAGGCCCGGCTCACCGGCGGCGGGTCCGTGTCGGCCTGGTTCGGCGGGCCACAACAGCGCACGCTGGTCTACACCGTGCGCAATGCGGGTGCGTCCGCGCTGACCGGTGCGCCGCTGACCGTGCGCGTCGGCAACGGGCTCGACGCCGTGCCCACCCCGCCGACCGGCGAGCTGCGCCCCGGCGAGACCCGCACCTACGAGGTCGCGGTCACCATCCCGTTCGCGGCGTTCGGGGCCTACCCGGTGACCGTGGAGCTGGGCGGGCTGGGGCGGGCGAAGGCGGTGCACCAGGCGTACCCGTGGGGGCTGGTGCTGCTCAACGTCATCGGCCTCGCGCTGATCGGGTTCGGGGTGCTGCGGCTCCTGCGCCGCCGCCGAGTCCGCGCCGTTGGCCCGGCGCTCGCCGGGGACGGGCCGATGCTGCTGCCCGCCGTGGTGCGGGTGCCCGACCTGGGGGCGTACCTCGTCTTCGACGACGCGCCCGGCGCGGGCCGCATGCGTCGCCTCGCGGGCGGGCAGCTCGCCCCCGACGAGGTGCGCCGCCTGCTGGAACGCGAGCCGCGGCAGCCGGACGCGGTCGTCGACCTGCGGGCGCTGGACGCCTACCTTGCCACTCGCGAAAGAGGGTGACCCGTGGACAGATCGACGGCGCTGCGCGCCGCGGCCGCGGCGGTGGTGGCGGCGGTGGCGTTCACCGGCTGCTCGGCCGTCATGCCCGGCGCGCTCGACCAGGGGCCGCCGGTGACGCTGACCGGGGCCGGGCCGGGGGTCACCAGCAGCACGGTGAAGGTGGTCTTCGTCGGCGTCGACCTGGGCACCACCGGCAGCAGCCTCGGCTTCCGCACCGCCGACGCGGGTGACCTGCCCGCCCAGGTCAAGGCGCTGGAGGAGCACGTCAACGCGAACGGCGGCATCGCCGGGCGGCGGCTGCAGGCGGTGTTCCGCTCGTACGAGGCCAGCAACGACTCCCCGGCCGCCGAGGAGAAGCTGTGCAACCAGATCACCCAGGACGACAAGGCGTTCGCGGTGGTGCTGACCGGGCAGTTCCAGTCCAACGCCCGCCCCTGCTACGCCTCGCGCGGCACGCTGATGCTGGACGCGACCCTGGTCCCCAACGACGACGCCACGTACGCGAAGCTGTCGCCGTACCTGTGGTCGGCCAGCTATCCCGGCTATGACGAGTTCGTCAAGGCGCTGCTGTCCACGCTGCACGGCGAGGGCTTCTTCGCGGGCGTCGACGCGGCCGGGGTGGTCGCCGCGGACACGCCGGTCAACCGGGCCGTCTACGCGCGGCTCGCCGAGCCGGAGCTGCGCAGGCTGGGCGTCGCGCCGGCCGTCTCCTGGGTCGACACCACCGACCTCGGCACCCTGAACGCCGGGCTCAACCAGGCCGTCGTCGACTTCCGCAGCCGGGGCGTCGCCCGGGTGCTGTTCCTCGGCGGGGCCCGGCTGGCGTCGTTCTTCCTGACCACGGCCGCCGCGCAGAGCTACACGGCGCGCTACGCGGTGTCCAGTTTTGACAATCCGGCGTTCCTGGTGAACAACCCCGGCACGATCCCGGCCGCAGCCCTCGCCGGCATGGTCGGCGTCGGCTTCAACCCGAGCCAGGACGTGCCCGACAGCCGGCTGGCCTTCCCCGGCGGCGAAGCCGAGCGAGTCTGCCTGGACATCTTCGCCAAGGGCGGGCAGAGCTTCAAGACCAGGGAGAACGCCCGCGTCGCGTTCACCTACTGCGATGCCGCGCTGCTGCTGCACGCCGCCGCGAAGGACCTCGGCGCGAACCTCAACGCGGCCGCGTTCGCGCGGGCTGCGTCCGCGCTGGGGGACCGGTTCACCCCGGCCGCGGGGACCCGCGGGCTGCTCGGCGGGGATCGGCGCGCGGCGGGCGGCGGCTACCGGGTGCTCGCGTACGACCAGGGCTGCTCCTGCTTCACCTATCGCGGCGAGGAGAGACGCTTTGCGCAATGACGTGCTCTCGGCCACCGGGATCGACTGCTCCTACGGCCCGGTGCAGGTGCTGTTCGGGGTGGACCTGCGGGTCGGGCCCGGCGAGCTGGTGGGCCTGTGCGGCCCGAACGGGGTCGGCAAGTCCACGCTGCTGCGGGTGCTGTCGGGCCTGCACCGGCCGACGGCGGGCCGGGTGGAGCTGTTCGGCGCGGACGTCACCGGCGTCTCGGCGGTGCGCCGGGTGCGGCTCGGCCTGGCCACCGTCGTGGGCCAGGCCGCGTTCGGCTCGCTGTCCGTGCTCGACAACCTGCGCCTGCACGGGTACGCCCTGCGGCCCGCCCAGGCCCACGCCGGCGTCGACGCCGCCCTGGCCGTGTTCCCGCGCCTGGCGCAGCGGGCACACCAGCCCGCCGCGACGCTGTCCGGCGGCGAGCGCCAGATGCTGGTCCTCGCCAAGGCGCTGATCCAGCGCCCGCGGCTGCTGCTCGTCGACGAGCTGTCGCTCGGCCTGGCCCCGATCGTGGTCGGCGGCCTGCTGGAGATGCTGCGGCGGCTGAACGCGACCGGCATGTCCGTCCTGGTCGTCGAGCAGTCGGTGAACGTGGCGCTGTCCCTGGTCGACCGGATCTGCTTCATGGAGCGGGGAGCCATCGCCGCCGAGCACCGGCCGCAGGACCTGGCCGCCCGGCCGGAGCTGGTGCGCTCGCTGATGCTGGGCGGGCACGCATGATCGACCCGATCGTCCTCGGCCTGTTCACCGGCCTCACCTACGGCCTGCTGGCGGTGGGCCTGGTGCTGGTGTACCGGTCCAGCCGCTTCCTCAACTTCGCCCACGGCTCGGTCGGCGTGTTCGGCGCGGCCGTGCTCAGCCTGCTGGTCACCGCCGTGCGGGTGCCGTACTGGGTGGCGTTCCCGCTGGCCATGGCGGTCGCAGGCGGCGTCTCCGCGCTGATCGAGGTCGCCGTCGTACGCCGCCTGCGCGGCCGCCCCGGGGTCACCGGGATGATCGCCACGCTGGGGCTGTCGCAGTTCGTGCTGATCCTCGCCCTGCTGGTGAGCAGCCAGGGACTGAACGGCCTGACGTTCCCCAGGCCGCCCGGACTGCCGTCGTTCACGCTCGGGCGCACCCCGATCGGGCCCGCGTTCACGGCGATGGCGCTGCTGGCCCCGCTGCTGCTGGGCGGGCTGGCGCTGTTCCTGCGGCGCAGCCGGTTCGGCCTGGCGGTGCGCGCCGGTGCCGACGCGCCGGACACCGCCCGGCTCAACGGCATCCCGGCGGCGCGCATGACGACGCTCGCCTGGGCCATGGCGGGTGCGGTGGCGGCGTTCTCCGCGATCCTGGTGACCCCTACCCAGGGCGCACAGTCGATCGACACCCTCGGACCGGAGCTGCTGCTGCGGGGCCTCGCCGGGGCGGTGGCGGCACGCATGGCCTCTCTGCCCATCGCGTTCGCGGCCTGCCTCGGCGTCGGCATCGGCGAGCAAGTGCTGCTGTCGATGGGCGCGGGCCGGGGCGGGGTGTCCCTGGCGTTGGCGCTGCTCATCCTGGTCGCACTGCTGGTGCAGCCGCAGTTGGGCCGCCGCGACGGCGAGCAGGCCCGCTGGCCGCGCGCCGTGCCCGCACCCGCGTCCCGGGCTGGGCGGGTCCTGGCCGGGCTCGCGCTGCTGGCGGCCGCCGGGGCGGCCTACCTGGTCACCAACGAGACCGCCTCGGCGCTGACGACAGTGGCCGGGTTCGCCGTCGTCGGCCTGTCCGTGCTGCTGGTCACCGGCCTGGCCGGGGAGCTGTCGCTGGGACAGTTCGCGTTCGCGGGCATCGGGGCGGCGGTGTCGCTGCACGTGGCGGGGTCCACCGGGAACTTCTTCGCCGGGGCGGTGGCCGGCTGTGCGGCCGCCGCCGGGTCGGCGGTGCTGGTGGGGCTGCCCGCGCTGCGCCTGCGCGGCATCGCGCTGGCCGCCACGACGCTGGCGTTCGCGCTGGCCGCCGAGGCGTGGCTGCTGCGGCTGCCGTGGCTGCTCGGCGACGGGGTGCCCGCGCCCAAGCCGGTGTGGACCGGATACGCCCTGGTGCTGGCCAAGGACTACTACCTGTTCGCGCTGCTGATGCTGGTGCTCGCGCTGTGGCTGGCGCACCGGCTGCGGGCGGGCGGCTTCGGCCGGGTGGTGCTGGCGCTGCGCGACAACGAGGACGCGGCCCGCGCGCTGGGCGTGCCCGCGCCGCGCCGCAAACTCCAGGTGTACGCGGCTGCGGGCGCGCTGGCCGGGCTCGGCGGCGTCGTCATCGGACACGGCCAGACCCAGGTCACCGTGAACAGCTTCCCGGCGGCGGCCGGGATCGACGTGGTCGCCCTGACCGTGGTCGGCGGCCTCGGCCTGCTCGGCGGCTCGGTCCTCGGCGCGCTGCTCCTGGCCGGCCTGCCCGGGCTGGTGGAACTCGGCGTCCTCGGCCAGGCCGCGCTGACCCTGGGCTGGCTGCTCGTCGTCGTGGTGATGCCCGGTGGCCTGGGCGAACCCCTGGCCCGCCTCGTCGGCCGCCGGGCACGCCCGGCCGGCCGGCCGGGGACGCCTCCGGGGGACCCTGATCGGCGTCTGGTGTCGGAAACCGTGGTCTCGCCCGAGGTTGTGGCACGGGACAGCGATCATGCGGCGGCGAGCGTGGCGGCGCGGGCCGCGGTGACGTTGCCGCGGCGGACGGTGCCGCTGGTGGTGGGGCCGGGGGCGTTGCTGGAGGCGCGGGGGGTCGCGCGGGCGTTCGGCGGGGTGCGGGCGGTCGGCGGGGTGGACCTCGCGGTCGGGTCCGGGGAGGTCGTCGGCATCATCGGGCCCAACGGGGCCGGTAAGACCACGCTGTTCGAGATCCTGGCCGGGTTCACCCGGCCCGACCAGGGGCAGGTCGCCTTCGCCGGCCGTGACGTGACCGGGCTGAGCCCGCAGCGGCGAGCCGGGTTGGGCCTGGTGCGCTCGTTCCAGGACGCCCGGCTGTTCCCGACGCTGACCGTGCGCGAGTCCCTGCTGGTAGCGGGGGAGCGGATCGCGCCGACCGGGCTGCTGACCGCCGCGCTGGGCGGACGCGGGCCGCTGCGGCGGCAGGAGGCGCTGGCCGGCAACCTGCTCGACCTGTTCGGGCTCGCCGCGTACGCCGACCGCCTGGTGGGCGAGCTGTCCACCGGCACGCGCCGCACCGTCGAGCTGGCCTGCCTGCTGGCGCTGGAGCCGTCGCTGCTGCTGCTCGACGAGCCGTCGTCGGGGGTGTCGCAGGCCGACGGCGTGGCACTGGCCGACCTGCTGGCCCGCGTCAACCGCGAACTCGGCGTGGCGCTGCTGGTCATCGAGCACGATCTGCCGCTGCTGGCGCGGCTCGCGACGCGGATGGTCGCCATGGACTCCGGCCGGGTCGTCGCCGACGGCACACCCGACCAGGTCCGCACCCATCCCGCCGTGGTCGCCGCATACCTCGGCACCGATGCCGCCGCGGTGCACCGTTCCGGTGCCCCCGTCTGAAGGAGGTTCCCATGTGGAGAGCACGTGCGGTCGCGGTCCTCGCCGTCCTGGCGGTGTCCGTGCCGACGATCGCGTCACCGGCCGCCGCGAAGCCGGTGCTGACGCTGAGCAAGTCCAGCGGGCTGAGCGACGGCGCCTCGATCACGGTCAACGGCTCGGGGTTCACCGCGAACCTCAAGCAGATCGCGATCGGGCAGTGCATAGCGGAGGTGAAGGGCCCCACCGACTGCAATCTCGCGGGCGGGGCGCAGTTCGTCAACGCCGACGCCAGCGGGAAGATCCCGCCGGTCACACTGCGGGTGGCCAAGCAGTTCGGCTCGTTCGACTGCACCAAGCGGTCCTGCGTGATCGCGGCGCAGATCCTGCCGTCGTCGGCGTCCGACGACGTCGTCAAAGCCAACGCCACCAGTACGAAGATCACGTTCGGCGGCTCGGGCGCCAGCTCGCCCGCGCCGCGGACCTCGCCGGGCGGCGGGACGCTGGCCAAGACCGGGCCGGGCGACGAGCACTGGGTCATCGTGCTGGCCGGCACCGCGCTCCTGCTGCCCGGCATCGGCTTCCTGCTGCTCATGCCGCGCCGCCGCCGGGCAGTGGCGGGCTGAGCCTCGACGCCGGGTAGGGGGCCGGGCACCGGTGACGAGACCGAAGGGGCGGGAGCCGCCAGATGCGACGGCTCCCGCCCCTCGTCTCGGGTGGTCGTGCGGTCAGCTCGCGTAGGTCTCGAACTCGGCGACCTTCGGGGCGGCCGACGAGCTGGTGATCCGGAAGGTGACCTTCGTGGTCGAGGTGGCGGTGAAGGTGATGGTGCCCGCGCCGCTGCCCGACTTCAGGACCGCGCCCGTGGCGCCGTTGAGGACCTGCCAGGACCCGATGGCCCCGGTCGAGCCGGACGCCTCGCGGATGACGATCCGGGACACCGACTTGGCGGAACTCCACTTGACCGAGATGTCACCGGTCGCGCCGGAAGGCGACCAGAACGTGCTCAGGTTGCCGTCCTTGACATTGCCGTAGCTGGTGCCGCTGGCCTTGCTGGAGCCGTCGGCGCCGGCGTCGGCGGCGAGGCTGAGGTTGGTCCCGCTGGGGCTGGTCGACGGCTGCGGGCTCGGCACGGAGCTCGCCGACGGCGACGGCGCGGTCGACCGCGACGGGCTGGCCGACGGGGCGGTGCTGCTCGGTCCCGCCGACGGCGAGACCGGCGTGCAGCTGCCGTTGGACACCTGCAGGCCCTTGTTCGCGCCCGCCGTGGCGGCCACGACGCTCGGCACGCAGCTCGCCGCGTCCAGGGTGTAGGAGTACGGGATGCTGACGGTGGTGTTGGACTGCACGTTCGGCCCGGCGGGGTTGGTGTCGGTGCCGGGGCTCGACCAGGTCACGTTGTCGAAGATGTTGCCGCTGACCTGCCAGTAGCCGGCCTCGCTGGTGTAGAACGTGCCGAGCACGTCCTTGGAGTTCTTGAAGTAGTTGTTGTCGACCTTGGCGCGCGCCCCGGCCCGGGAGTTGATGCCCGACTCGTTGAGGCTCACGTAACTGTTGTTGTAGATGTGGGCGATGCCGCCGCGCAGCAGGGGAGTACGCGAGTCGATGTTCTCGTACAGGTTGTGGTGGAACGTGATGAAGCTGTTGCCGGTGTCGCTCTCGCTGGAGCCGATGAGACCGCCGCGGCCCGAGTTGCGCAGCGTGCTGTAGGACAGCGTCACGTACTCGACGTCGTCCTTCATGTCGAAGAGGCCGTCGAAGCCCTCCGCCTCGCCGCCCGAGGCTTCGAGGTTGACGTGGTCGACCCAGACGTTGCGGACGGTGCTCTCCATGCCGATGGCGTCGCCGCCGTTGGACAGGGGCGAGCCCGACTTCTTGACGTTCCGCACGGTCACGTTCTGGATGATGATGTTGCTGGAGTCCCGGATGTGGATGCCCAGCTGGTCGAAGATCGCGCCGCCGCCGACCCCGATGATCGTGACGTTGCTGATCTCCTTGAGCTCGATCTTGTCAGCGGCGGTGTTGCAGCTGGAGCCCGAGACCTTGGTGGTGTTGCCATGGTTGATGGTCCCGGAGACCTGGATGGTGATCGGGGTGCTGCTGCTGGCCCGGCTGCAGAGGGCCGCGTGGATCGCGGTTCCCGTGGAGGCCTGCACCGTCGCACCGCCCGCGCCGCCGGTCGTCCCGCCATTCTGGGTGGCGAAGCCGGTGACGCCGCCGGTCGCCGCCGACGCCTGAGGCGCCTGCAGGGCGACGCCGATCGCGGCTACCGCGGCTGTGGTGGCCAGCGCCGCCAGAAGTCGCCGTGTGACTGGTCGCTTCATCTTCGTCTCGCTTTCGTCTTCGTTCGCGGGTTTCGCCGCGCAGGTGAGGGGTCGACGCGGCAGTCCGGCGAGGCTGTGGGCCCTCGCCTGGTGCCGGGCAGGTCGCGGATCGACCCGGAGCGGTGCTCTTCTCGGTATGGAGCTGGTCTGCGATGCCGCCGAGGCCTGGATCGGGCCGTCGAGGCCGTCAGCGGCTGCGCCCGTGCCGAACCGTCGGGGCCGTGGGTTCCCGTCTCGAGGTCGGTGCCGCCCGGTCGGGAACGTTCGGGCGGCAGTACCCACGCGCCCCGGTCACGACCGGCGGGAGGCCCGTTCCGCCGGTGTTTCGGGAAAGCGCATTCCCTAACAAGGTGCAGTCCGAACGAGACGAAGTCAATGGATCACCGTGTGCAGGATTGTTGCAGCGCCGGATACGTGCGGCCGGTGACGAGCCATTGACGGGCGTCGGCGGACGGCGATACCGTGTCCTACCTGGAATGCGCTTTCCCGAACTTGCCCGCGAGACTCCCGCCGACCGGAAGGCGTCACCGGAGCGGGCTCCCGGATTCGGCGGCCGCGACCGCCGATAATCGACCGATGACGACAGACACAGCCGTGTCCCGGATCCGTGCGGTGCGCCACCGGCTCGCACAGGAGGGTCCGCCCTGGACGCGGGACCGGGCGGACGATTTCCCGACGGTGACGGTGCCCGAGCGCGACGGCGACGTGCTGCGCGATCTGCTGATCGCCGAGGGCGTGGCCACGGTCGTGGAGGTCGGGCTCGCCTACGGCAGTTCGGCGCTGGCGATCGGCGAGGCGCTGCTCGCGGTGGGCCGGCCGGATCCCCGGCACGTCGTCATCGACCCGTTCCAGGACAGCGTCTGGCGCAACGTCGGCTGGGACCAGCTGTGCTCGGCGGGGCTGGCGCCGATCACCAGGCTCATCCCGGACTGGTCGTCGGTCGCGCTCGCGCGGCTGGTCGCCGACGGATTCGTCGCCGACGCGGCGTTCGTGGACGGCAGTCACCGGTTCCACGAGGTGTTCGTCGACTTCTACTTCCTGCGCAAGATCGTGCGGCCCGGCGGGCTGATCCTCATCGACGACGACCGGGTGCCGTCGGTGCGGGCGGCGGCGCGCTACTACGAGCAGAACCTGGGCTGGACGCCGATTCCCGGCGCGTTCACGGGCGGCACCCTGGTGGTCGACGGCGACGACTCCGCTGCCGAGCCGGTGACCAGATGCAACGCGTTCCGGCTGCCTGACGCGTTGTCCGAGCCGCCGTTCGGGGACTTCCAGCCCTTCGGGCCGTGCGGGCACTGACGGGTCCCAGGCTGCCCTGCCGGCCCCAGCGGAGGCAGGTCAGCGACGCGGCCGGTCTCGCCGGGGCGGCCGAGCGGACTGGCCGGAGCACCCGGGCGGCCGCCGCGGGTCACCAGCGCCGGTCGAGCCAGAGCGGTCCACGCGGTCGCAGCGCGATCGCGGCGCTCGGTGTCGGGTCGCCCTCCACCTGGGCGAGTTTGGCCTCACACCACGGGACGAGGGCCGCGCGCAGCATGGCCCGGGCCAGGTGGGCGCCGAGGCAGGTGCGCCGTCCGGCGCTGAACGGCAGGAAGCCCCAGGCGGGCCGCCCGTCCTCGAACCGCTCGGGCCGGAACGTGTCCGGGTCGGGCCACAGCCGCTCGTCGCGGTGGGTGAGCAGCGGGGAGTACAGCACGAGCGTGCCCGCGGGCAGGCGGACGCCGGTGGCGGCGGTGTCGTGGGCGGTGACGCGGCTGCCCAGCCACCCGGCCGGGTAGAGGCGCAGGATCTCGTCGAGCACCTGCCCGAGCGTGTCGGCCTGCCGCCATTCGGGCGCGCCGGCCAGGTGCCACAGGGCCCAGGCCAGGGTGTGCGCGGTGGTGTCGTAACCGGCGGCGAGCCCGACCCGCAGCTCCGCGACCGCGCCGTCCATCCCGGACAGCGCCTCGGCGAGGCTGCCCGGCGGCGGGTCGGCGAGGATCGCGGCGATGGCCGCGTCGAGGCGGCGGAACAGCAGCGGCCGCGGGATCATCGGACCCGGCGCGGGCCGCTGCAGCGGCTGCAGGAAGTCGGCCAGCAGCCTGTCCGGCATGGTGTTGGCGAAGAACGCGGCGTTGAGCATCCGGCGCACCACGTCGCTCGCCCAGCCCAGCGCCTCGAACCGGCCGGTGGGCAGGTCCGCGCGCGCCACCAGATCCAGCCGCTCCAGCAGGTGGTCCAGAGCGCGGGCGTGGAAGTGCGGGTTGAGTTCGCGGCGGCGCGGGTCGTGGGCGGGATTGTCCTGGTAGACCACCCCGGCGGACAGGTACGGCGTGAGCCCGCTGAGGCTGCCGACGCTGCGGAACGTGTCCAGGTCGCCGAGCACGGCGCGATTCCAGTCCGGGGTGTAGCCGACCACGGCGGTGCGCCACAGTCGCAGCCGGAACACGTCGCCGGTGCGGGCCCCGTCGCGCAGCAGCCGCACCGGGTCGGTGGTCCATCGCCACAGGTGGCCCAGCAGCGGTGTGCCCGCGGGCGAGGGGAGGCTCACCGGTACTCCCGTCCCTTCCAGACCGCGGTGCGGCGCAGCGCGGTCAGGTAGACGGGCACGGCGGCGGGCGCGGTGAACGGCACCAGCGCGGCTTCGGCGTACGCTCCGCGCCCGGTCTTGGCGTTGGACAGCACCCGCTCGGCGAGCCCGAGCGCCGCCGCGGCCCGCCACGCGCCGCCGCGCCGCCACAGCAGCCACGGCACCGTGTACGCGGTCAGGTTCCAGGCGAAACTCGCCGCCAGCAGCAGGTCACTACCGCCGTGCGCGGCCCGCATGCTCTTGCCGACGCCGCGTACGGCACCGCGGTAGTCGTCGTACATGCGGGTGCTCACCAGGTCGCCGCCGAGCGCTAGGCCCAGTTTCAAGCCTTTGCGGCGGCTGAGCCGGGCCAGCGCCAGGTCCTCGACGATCTCGCCGGCCACCGCCGCGTGCCCGCCCACGTGCGCGTAGGCGGCGCGGCGGAAGGCCAGCAGCTGCCCGTTGGCCACCGCGGCAGCCGGGATCGGCAGGTCGAGCAGCTGGTGCGGCAGGAAGCCGAGCAGGTTCTCGTCGATCAGCGGCACCAGGAGGCGCTCGCCGAGGCTGTCCGTCCGCTGGCGCGGGAACACGGAGAACACGTCGGCGCGCTGGCGGCGCTGCTGCGCCCACACCGCGTCCAGCGCGCCGGGCCGCAGGGTCACGTCCGCGTCGAGGAAGACCAGCAGGTCGCCGCCGGCGGCCAGGGCGAGCTGGTGGCAGGCCCAGTTCTTGCCGATCCAGCCGTCGGGGCGGGGCGCGCCGGTGACCAGCTTCAGGCGCGGGTCGGCGAATCCCGCGACGATGTCTGCGGTGCCGTCGGTGGAGCCGTCGTCGAGGACCAGGATCTCCTCGGCGGGCTGGGCGAGCAGGCCGGGCAGGGTGTCCGGGAGCCGGGCGGCCTCGTCGCGCGCGGGCACCAGCAGCGAGGTGCGCGGACGCCCCGGCCCCGACCGCCCGCGGGCCAGCACCGGGAAGGACCGGGCGTTGCTCACCAGCCCGGCGGTCTTGACCAGGTGGAAGCCCAGCACGGCGGTGCTCAGGACGCCCACGGCGCCGCTCCCTGCACGGTGTCGATGCGCTCGTCGACGCTGCGCCGCCCGGCCAGCACCCGGCGGAAGCTGGCCAGCGGCCGGCGCGGATCGGCGACGGCGAGCTGGCTGTCCAGGGCGGACAGGTCGGCGGCCAGGGTCTCGGCGAGCCGCTCGGTGACCTGGTCGTCGCGGCCGCGGCGGGTCACCTCGGTGCAGGAGACGTACGCCTCGGGCTTGGTCTGGCCGCGCAGCGCCACCCGGACCGCGACCGCGTACAGCGGCACCCGCGCCTGGCGGGCGTACCAGGCCGCGCCGGGCGACAGCGGGCCGGGCGGGCCGGCGGGGCGCAGCTCGCCCTCGGGGTAGATGACCAGGGTGCGCCCGTCGGCCAGGTGCCGCAGCCCGGCCCGGGGCTCGGCGGTGCCGAACACGCCGACCCGGCGCACGAACCGGTACCGGGCCAGGTTGTCCTGCGCCATGATCAGGCACGCGGGGTGCCGCGAGCGGTCCAGCACGACGGACGCCACGAACGGGTCCCACCAGCTGTGATGGTTCGCGGCCCAGACGAACGGGCCGCGGGGCAGCCCGCCGCGCAGCCACACCCCGCGCAGGTCCCGGCGGACCAGGTAGGTGAAGCCGTGGCGCAGGAACGCCGCCACCGGGTCACGCATCGCGGCCCCCGCCCTCGCCGGCCGGGCGCAGCCGCTGCCACAGCAGCAGGGTCAGCGTGATCAGGGCGAGGCCGAACCCGTAGTCCTCGACCGGGATGTGCCACGGTGCGCGTACGCCGCTGATCTGCTCCTCGGCGTAGTGCACCACGGTGGCGTCGGGCCGGGTGAGCCAGCCGTCCACCGGCACCATGAACGCCAGCGAGATCGCCACGGTGATCCAGTAGCGGGCCGTCCGCAGCAGCCCGGTGCGCAGCACGACCAGCTCCAGGGCCACCACGGCGACCGGGGCGGCCACGGCGGCGATCGTGTACTCAGCGGCCACGTCGGCTCACCGTGGTCTCCGGTCGCGCGGGCGCGGCGGCCCGGGCGGCCGCGGTCGGGTCCTCGACGACGCGAGCCGGTGGTGCGTCGTCGGCCGGGTCACGGCGCGGCGGTCCGGCGCGCTCGGCACGCCGCAGCAGCCGCGGGGCGCGGCCCAGCACCTCGAAGGTGAGCAGCGCGCACAGCGGCACGACCACGAAGAACAGCCACTCCTCCCACGGTAGGCCCGCGACGGTGACGCCGGTGGTGTACCGCGGCGAGAACCACCAGTGGCCGCGCGCGACCGCGACGAGGTCCCAGAGCACGAACACGGCCACCACGGGGACGAGCGTGGCCAGCAGCCGCCGCGGCTGCCGGTAGACGCGCGCGCCGAGCACCGGCTCCAGCGGCAGCGTCACGGCGACGCAGGCGGCCAGGATCAGCAGGTAGCGCAGCGCGTCCATCAGCTCGCCCGCTCCGGCGCGCGGGGTGTCGCGATCGGGGTGCCGGCGGGGGTGAGCAGGCAGCGGGCGGCTACCTGCAACCGGCGGCGGGTGGGCACGGTCGCGCGGCGGGCGAACACGTCGAGATCGGCCCGTTCGATCTCGTCGAGGATGCCACCGTAGAGGTGGAACGCGGTGCGGATGCAGGCCTGCGAGGTCGGCGCGAGCATGGTGACGCCCGGAGCCGCCGCGGCGTAGTGCTCGCGGGCCCGGACGATCTCGTAGCGGACCAGCTCGCGGATCGCCGTGGTGGCGGTGCCGCGGGCGGCGGCCTGGTACAGCTCCGCCGGGCTCACGCCGAACGTGCGCAGGTCGCGCTGGGGCAGGTAGATCCGTCCCCGGTGCAGGTCCTCGCCGACGTCGCGCAGGAAGTTGGTCAGCTGGAAGGCCAGCCCGAGCTGGCGGGCGGGTTCGCGGGCCACGTCGGCGTCGGCCGGTTCGAGGATCGGCAGCATCATCGTGCCGATGACCGCTGCGCTGCCCTCCATGTAGGCGAGCAGGTCGCCGTAGTCGGCGTACTCCGTGACCTCCAGGTCCATGGCCATGCTGCGCAGGAACGACGCGAAGTCGGCGCGGTCCATGTCGAAGCGCTCGATGGTGTGCAGCACGGCGGGCAGCAGCGGATCGTCGACCCGGGCGCCGTGCAGGCCCGCCACGAAGCGGTCGGACCACTCGCGCAGCCGGGCGGCGCGGGCCGCGGGCGGCAGGTCGTCGGTGCTGTCGACGATCTCGTCGGCATAGCGGGTGAAGCCGTAGAGCGCGTGCACGTGCGGGCGCTTCCAGGCCGGGAGCAGGCGGGTGGCCAGGTAGTACGTGCGGCCGTGGCGGCGGTGCAGCTGCCGGCAGCGCTCGTACGCCGCGGCGAGTTCAGGCTCCACGGGGCTCTCCTGTCAGAAATATCGACTCAGCAATCGACGCAACTTCGACTCTACGCTAATCTGAGCCCGTGGCAAACGACACCTTCTCCGCGACCGCTCCTTCCCTTACCCCGACCGCGGGTCCCGGGCCGGTAGACCACGCCGCTGACCTGCACCATCGTGTCGACCAGGCGCTCAGCGACTTCGTGCTCGCCGAGACGGCCGCGCTGCTGGACGTCGACCACGCGCTCGAACCGCTGCTGGCCGCGGCCCGCGACGCCGTGCTCGGCGGGGGCAAGCGCATCCGCCCGCTTTTCGCCTACTGGGGCTGGCGCAGCGTGGCCGGGCCGGACGCGCCCGTGCAGCCCGTGCTGCCCGCGCTCGCCGCGCTGGAGCTGCTGCACGCGTTCGCGCTGGTCCACGACGACGTGATGGACCGCTCCGCCACCCGCCGGGGCCGCCCCACCACGCACCGGGCGCTCGCCGCCGCGCACGCGGGCCAGCGGCTGCGCGGCGACGCCGACCGCTTCGGCGACGCCGGCGCGATCCTCGTCGGCGACCTGTGCCTGGTCTGGGCCGACCGGCTGATGAGCCGGGCGAAGGTGCACGCGGCGGCGCTGGCCGGTGCGCGCGCGGCGTACGACCGGATGCGGGTCGAGGCCATCGCCGGGCAGTTCCTGGACGTGCTCGGCGACCACGCGCCGGCCTGGTCGCCGGAGCGGGCGCTGCGCACCGCCCGGCTCAAGACGGCCGGTTACACCGCCACCTGGCCCCTGCACTACGGCGCGGCGCTGGCCGGCGCCCCGGCGGCGACGTTCGCCCGCGGGCCGCTCGGGCGCGCCTACACCCGCTACGGGCTGGCCGTCGGCGAGGCCTTCCAGCTGCGCGACGACCTGCTCGGGCTGTACGGCGAACCCGCCGTCACCGGCAAGCCCGTCGGCGACGACCTCGGCAAGCCGACCGTGCTCCTGCTGCTGGCCCGCGCCCGGGCCACCGCCGCCCAGCACGCCGAGCTGGATAAACTGCTGGCCGCCGGGCATCCCGACGTGGCCCGGCTGGGCGAGGTGATCCGCGCCACCGGGGCCGCGCAGCGGCTCGGCGACATGATCGCCGAGCGGGTGGCCGAGGCGCAGGGCGCGCTCGCCGACGCGCCCGTCGACCAGCCCGTCCGCGCCGCGCTCGGCGAGCTCGCCGCCGCGGTGGCCTGGCGCGCGGCATGACCGGAAGGAGCGCACGCATGCGGACGGTGCCCGGAAGGACCGATCACGTGGTCGTGGTGGGGGCGGGGCTGGGCGGGCTGGCGTGCGCGCTGCACCTGGCCGGCGCCGGGCGGCAGGTGACCGTGCTGGAGCGCGCGGACGTCCCGGGCGGCCGGGCCGGGCGGCTGGACCGCGACGGATACACGTTCGACACCGGCCCGACCGTGCTGACCATGCCGGACCTGATCGCCGAGGGCTTCGCCGCGGTCGGCGAGGACATGGCCGACTGGCTCACCCTCACCCCGCTGGACCCGGCCTACCGGGCCTGGTTCCCGGACGGCTCGAAACTCGACGTCATCGCCGACCCGGACCGGATGGCCGAGGAGATCGCCCAGGTCTGCGGGCACCGGGAGGCCGACGGCTACCGCCGCTTCGTCGACTACGCCCGCCGCCTGTGGGAGCTGGAGCGGCACGACTTCATCGAGCGCAACTTCGACAGCCCCCGCGACCTGCTCACCGCCAACCTGCTGCGGCTGGTCGCGGCAGGCGCGTTCGGGCGGCTGCAGAACCGCGTCGACTCCTTCCTGAAGGACGAGCGCACCCGCCGGGTCTTCTCGTTCCAGGCCATGTACGCGGGCCTGTCCCCGCACAAGGCGCTGGCCGTGTACACCGTCATCGCGTACCTCGACTCGGTGGCCGGTGTCTACTTCCCGCGCGGCGGCATGCACGCGGTGCCCAGGGCGATGGCCGCGGCCGCGGAGAAGCACGGTGTGCGCCTGCGCTACGGCACCGAGGCCCTGCGGGTGGAGACCAGCGGCGGCCGGGCGACCGCGGTCGTCACCACGGACGGCGAGCGCATCGCTGCCGACGCCGTCGTGCTCAACCCGGACACCGCCGCCGCCCACGCGCTGCTGCCCGGTTCGCGCCCCCGCGAGCTGCGCTACTCGCCGTCGTGCGTGGTGCTGCACCTCGGCTCCAGCGCGGAGTACCCCGAAGCCGGGCACCACAACATCCACTTCGGTCGCGAGTGGCGGCGCACCTTCGACGAGGTGATCACGAAGGGGGAGCTGATGAGCGACCCGTCGCTGCTGGTCACCAACCCGAGCCGCACCGACCCGTCGGCCGCCCCGGCCGGACGGCACACCTACTACGTGCTGGCGCCCGTGCCCAACCTGGTCACCGGCGACCAGGACTGGCGCGGCGCGCTGGCCGACCGGTACGCCGACGAGCTGATCGACGTCCTCGAAGCGCGGGGCTACCCCGGCTTCAAGGCGGGCGTGCAGACCCGGACCGTGATCACCCCGGCCGACTGGGCCGACCAGGGCATGGACGCGGGCACGCCGTTCGCGGCCGCGCACACGCTGACCCAGTCGGGCCCGTTCCGGCCGCGCAACCTGCACCCGGCCCTGTCCAACGTGGTCTTCACCGGCTCCGGCACCACTCCCGGCGTCGGCGTGCCGATGGTGCTGATCTCAGGCAAACTCGCCGCGCAACGCATCATCGGCGGCTGAGCATGTCCCGCGCCTCGGGGGAGCATGCAGCATGAGCGAACAGGGCCGCAGCGCCGGGGACGTCGCGCGGCGGCTCGGCGTCGCGGTGACCACGCTGCGCACCTGGCATCAGCGGTACGGCCTCGGGCCGAGTGAGCACGTCGCGCACCGGCACCGCCGCTACACGCCCGACGACGTCGCCCGGCTCGAAGTGATGTGCCGGCTGACCACCGAGGGCGTGCCGGCCCACGAGGCGGCCCGGATCGCGCTCGCCGGTCTGCCCGGCGAGCCTGCCGCCGCCCGCCTCGCCCCTGCCGCCGACCCGTCGGCGCGGGGGCTCACCGTCGCCGCGGTGCGCCTGGACATGCCCGCGATGCTGTCCACGATCGCCTCGGCGGTACGCGGCCGCGGCGTCGTCTACGCCTGGGACCACCTGCTGTGCCCGGTGCTGGTGGAGGTCGCCCGGCGGCAGGAGCCGGACGGGCACATGATCGAGGTCGAGCACCTGCTGTCGCGCTGCATCCTGGAGGTGCTGTGGACGGTGCCCCGGCCGTTCGGCGCGGCCGCCGCCCGCACCCTGCTCGCCTGCGCCGCCGAGGAGCAGCACACCCTGCCCCTGGAGGCGCTCGCCGCCGCGCTGGCCGAGCAGGGCTGCGGCAGCCGCATGCTCGGCGCCCGCGTGCCGCCCCCAGCCCTGGCCGACGCGATCCGCCGCACCGGCCCGGCCGCCGTCTTCATCTGGTCCCAGTTCACCCCCACCGGCGACCCGGCCCAGCTCACGCCCGTCCTCGCCGCCCGCCCCCGCCCGGCCCTGATCGCCGCCGCCGGCCCCGGCTGGACCGACCCCCTCCCCACCGGCATAACCCGCCCCCTAAACCTCTCCGACGCCCTACGCCTAGCCCTACCACTGACAACCCGCCCCTAACCCCTAACCCCTAACCCCCCCACCCAAGA
>NZ_JAAOTI010000052.1:0-24221 GCF_011297315.1 Catellatospora chokoriensis | reverse complement strand
TCTCGTACCCGCTGATCTTCCTGCCGTTCATCAGCTCGGCGTTCGTGCCCACCGCCACGATGCCCGCCCCGGTCCGGGCCTTCGCCGAGAACCAGCCCGTCACCTCGATCGTCAACGCGATCCGGGCCCTGTTCGACCAGCAGCCCGTCGGCAACGACATCTGGATCGCGCTGGGCTGGTGCGCCGCCATCCTCGTGATCGCCTACGCCTTCGCGATGCGCGTCTACCGCCGCAAAGTCTCCTGACGGACCAGCACAGGCCGCCCGGTGTCACGCGGGCGGCCTGTAATCGTGTCGCACGCTCGTGACGCGCGGCGATGATCTCGACTCTCCGCACATCGGCCGCTGTCGTGAGGACGAACGCCGACAGCGCAGTGGTTTGTCGCGACGCGATTCAGGGCAGGCGGGCGGCGGTGGAACTCACGGGTCGACTGGATCGGGCTGCTGTTCCAGGTGGGCCTGGCCGCGCTGGGTGTCGCGCTGCTCGCCGGTGTCCGCGGTCGCAGTGCGGTGTCGGGCGCATCCGGATCTGGGCCGGGGCGCTGACGTCCCGGCCCGATTCAGGTCAGTCGCGCCGGGCGCGGCGGGCGTCGCGCTCGAAGTCGTCGGCGATGAGGACCGTGGCGACCAGGCCCGCGACGACGATGCTCAAGAACCACGTGGCGTCGTCAGTCAGCCAAGCGGTGAACGGCGCATAGGCTGCCATCAGCAAGAACGCGACCCACAGGCCGCGCCGCTGCACGCGGCTCAGAAATCCGGTCATCCGGAAAGGGTGCCATCGGCACATTACGATCCTGGACCCTCTTTCGGATGATTCTGCGGTCGAACCGGTACATGAGCCTGGCTCGACGGCAAGAGCGACGGCCGGTCAGGCATCGACCGCGGTACGGCCTCTCCTTCTGCCGGGCGCACAGTTGTCCGCGCCGACATTCGTGAACGCGAGTCCTCACGACCCCGCGAGGGTCGGCGGCGGTGCGGCGAACACCGCCACGGGCGGGTCGTCGGGGTCGTAGCGGTCCGACAGCCCTTCGAAGGTCATCCCGGCCTTCTCGGCGACCCGGCGGGAGGCAGCATGTTCCGGGTGGATAGCGCCACCAGCCGGTCGATGCCGCCATGCCGGGCCTGGGCCATCGCCCCGATCGCGAGCTCGGTCGCGTAGCCACGCCCCCAGCAGTGCCGGGCGAGGTGCCAGCCGACCTCGTGCTCTCCGGCCGGGCCGCCGGTCGGGCGCACGTAGACGTCGCCGACGAACCCGGCGTCGTGCGTGGTGACAGCCCAGAAGCCGCAGCCCGGGCCACGTCCGGCAACCGCCTGCCAGCGTGGGATGTCGGCGATGATGACCTCGATGTCGTCCGGCGGCTCGTCGCCGGTGAACCGGCAGACCTCGGGGTCCGCCCACATCGAGAAGGCTGCGGGGGCGTCGGTGGGCTCGAACGGCCGGACCGACAACCGCGCGGTGCGGAAGACGACGGTGGACACCGGGAAAGACTACGGCGACGGCACGCCGATGTCCGCCGCCACGTTGTCACCCGGTGGGGTCAGCGGAGGTTTCAGCCCGCGCGAGACGGGGAAGTGCGATCGGGTGCTCACCCCCGGAAGAATCGAGCGGCAGGCATGACGACAGCCCTGGCTCTGCGACCGCCGACGCTGCGGTCGGCCGCGGATCTCGACGATGCGGCACTGCGTGTCGAGCTGGCCCACGCCCACGCGGTCGGCAGCGCCGCGAGCCTGCGTGTCATCCCGCGGGACCGGGCCATGCTGCAGACCCGGCTCGCTGAACTCGATGCCGAGTACCTGCGGCGCTTTCCAGCTGCGGCGGCGACGTGGCCGTGGCCCCGCTGAATCGCGCCGTCCCGAATCTCAGGTGACCGGCCTCCGGCCTGCTCGGACGCGGATCGGCCCCGGCCAGGGCCGGGGCCGATCCACTGCGGGTGGTCAGGTCGCCGTGTCCCGCGTGGATCTCGATCGCGCGCGTTCCGGCGGGTGGTGTGGTGTTGCCCTGTCAGAGGCTGCGCGCGGTGATGTCGCCGTGGGCGGTGGTCGCGCGGATGTCGAGTGCGGTGGCGCCGTCGTTCCGGAGGTTGTTGCTGATGCGGCCGTAGCCGGTGCCGGCGTCCAAAGCGGCCGAGACCCCTGCGGCGGCGGTGACCGAGATGTCCCCGGACTGGGTGCTGAGCACCACCGCGCCGCGCACGGCCTCGGTGATGCGGATGTCGCCCCGTGCGGTGCTGATCTCCGCGGGACCGTTGAGCCGGCCGATCTCGACGTCGCCGTCGATCGCGGTGAGGCGGACGCTCGCCGCCTCGTCGATCTTGATCTGGCGGTAGGCGCCTTCGAAGGCGACGTCGCCCAGGCGGCCGACGCCGCGCAGCTCGGAGCTGGCGGCCTTGGCCTCGATCCGGGATCCGGCGGGCAACTTGACGGTGACCTCGAGGGACCCGGTGGGGCCGAGGAGCCGGCTCGTGGGGTCTGGAGTGTGGATCCGCAGGACGCCGTCGGCGTAGGTGACGGTGGTCTGCGCGGCGAGCTGGACGTCGCGGCTCTTGGCGGGGTTGGCGGGCAGCACCTCGACGGTGGTGTCGGCCCGGTCGGCGGCGATGAGCTGGATGCGCCCCGCGGGGATGTCCAGGACGGCGGAGATGGCGGCGGGGGTGTCGAACTTCTGCATGATGCTCTCCTCGTGAGCTCGTTGTTTCCGATACTAGAAACGCTACGTTGCGTTCGACAACCTTGCAACTAGTTCGTTGCTCTCAATCGTTATCAGTGCAGGTGATTGCCCTGATTTCGTTGCAACGGGTGTTGAGCTAACGCAATGCCGAGGGAGTCGATCGTTGCATTGGATTGGGTGTGAACGCTACGTGGCCGGTCGGGAAGACGGCGAGCACCGGTCCCGCTCGGATGATCGAGCGCTCCTCATCGGCCGGTGTGGAAGCTGCGCTCAGTGGCTCCGTTCGTCCGCGGTGAGCCCGGCCTCATATCTGTGCCGAAGCAGGGTCGGGGCAGCGGCGACCCGGGCCAGTGCCGATCGGTCAGGCCCGGCTGCCGGCTCGGCGGCGGGCGAGGGCCGCGGTGATGGGAATGGCGGAGCAGAGGCCGCTGAGCAGGATGGCGGCGAGCGCGCCGAGCACGGCGGGCTGGTCGTTGAAGGCGATCCCGATGGCGGCCAGGGCCGGGCCGAGGTTGCGTACGGCGGTGACCGCGCCCATGGTGGTGCGCCGGGCCGATGACCCGGTGGACAGCAGCGTGCCCAGGCCGAACGCGAGCGCCGCGAACAGGAACCCGGCCAGCAGCGCCCGCGAGCCGAGCAGGTCGACGACATCCTTCCAGCTGCCCAGCAGCATCCCGGCCAGCACGATCAGGAACGTCACATTGGAGACCTTGACCGTGGCCGGGTGCCAGGCCAGCGCGGTGTCGGCCGTGTGGTGGCGCAGCAGCAGGCCGATCGCGAACGGCACGAGCTGCAGGATCGCGACGGTGCGCACCAGCGTGCCGACGTCCAGCGAGATGCCGCTGCCCACGTCGGCCGCGGTGAGCAGGACGTTGGCGGTGAGCGCGAAGGTGACGCTGCCGATGGCGGCGAGCAGCACCTGCATCGCGGCGCCGGCGGTGACGTCGCCGCGCTGGATCATGCCGAGTTTCGCCCCGAACGGGCCGCCCGGCGAGGACGCGATCAGGAGCAGCGCGATGAACGGCGCCGCCGCGAGGTGGAACAGGGCGGCCAGGCCCCAGCCCAGCAGCGGGATGACGACCAGGTTGGCCAGCAGCACGAGGGCGAGCAGGGGCACGTCGGTGAACGCGGTGCGCAGCGCGGGCAGGGTCGCGCCCAGGCCCGCAGCGAACATGGTCGACGAAATGAAGATCACGGTTATCGCGTTGAGCAGCAGATGCAGCGTGTCCACGTGGTCTCCTGCCGGTGGTCCGGGTGTCAGTCGGTGAGCTCGCCGAGCCAGCGCAGCGCGCTGAGGCCGGGCATGAACGCGTACTCGCCGCCGCGGGTGGTGACGAAGCGCGGCACGGCGGGCAGCCGCCTGCGCACCGGCCGGCGGGGGATGGTGAAGTCGGACAGGCCCTCGCCGGACCCGACGATCGGGTCGCGTGCGCTGCCGCCGCCGAAGAACACGCCGTCGTTCATCCACTGCGACTGCGCGAATTCGAACTGCCGGCCCAGGTGCGCGCCGACGAACGCGAAGATGAGCCCGCGGTCGGCGCCGTCGTCGTCGCGCACGCCCTCGGGCAGCGGCGGGCCGTACGCGGTGCCGCGCCTGATCATGCGGTGCAGGCGGGGCTCGCCGGCCACGGCGGAGTCGCGGGGGTTGGCGCGGCGGACGTGGCTGCCGCACGGGGTGGCGAAACCGTCCGGGTCGTCGTCGCGGAAGAGGAACGCGTTGTTGCGCTCGCGGTCCGCGCCGAGTTCGGGGTCGTCGCGCTGCGGGCAGAGGGCGAGCGGGGCGCCGCTGCGCCAGCGCCCCATGAGCTTGGCGGCGAGCTGTTCCTCCTCGGCGACTCCGGGTGAGTTGTCCCGCAGGAAGCGGCGGAACCCGGCCACGTCCTGGTGCAGCTTGCGGAAGGCGACGTAGCTGCCGTTACGGCCGAGCACGTCGGGCGTCGTGGTCTGCACGCCGCCGAGCTCGTCGGGATAACCGAGCACGAACTCGCCTGCTTTGAGGGGCTGTTCCAGGGGATTGGAGCCGGCGATGCCGCTGCCTTCGACGGCCGGGTGGCTGATGCCGTCGCGGTAGCCGAACGGTTCGGTCTCGGTGGGCAGGGCGTGGCAGTTCTGCCGCCAGATCGCGGTCACCCCGGCCAGGCGCTCGTACGCGGGCCGGGCCCGGCCGATCGCGGCTTCGAGCCGCGCCGTGTCGGGGGCGAGCGCGACCAGGACGACGTGCACGTCCGGGCTGCCCAGCGGTGTCTCCCAGTGTTCGGGGGCGCTGCCGGCGGTGTCGCCGAGCGCGGTGGCGCGGGCGGCCATGCCCTGGCGGAACTCCCAGGCCATGGTGTCCAGCGAGGCCTGCGGCACGCCGAGCGCCCGCAGGCCCGAGCAGGTCACGGCGACGCTGACCCAGGTCTCGCCCAGCGGGCTGGCGCTGTCGGCGGCGCTGGTGACCACGGCCGCGACGCGGCGCATCAGCTCCCGGCCGTCGGCGCGGTCGTCGACGCGGAACAGCAGGTAGGTCGCCGCGTAGGGGGACGGGCGGGGGCTGAGCACCCCGCGCTGGATGTCGTGCAGCTCCACGCTCCGCCTCCCGTGCCGCTAGAGCGTCACGACGTTGCGCCAGAAGTTGCGCAGGCTGTCGTCGGCGCCGAACAGGGTGCTGAAGATCGTGGAGTCGGCCATCAGGATGTCGCCGGCCCGCTCGCCCGCGGGCGGCAGCCACAGGAACATGTTGAACTCGGTGTTTCCCGCCTCGGTGAACGGGTGCGGCCGGGACAGGTCGATGGGCTGGCGGCCCAGCACCCGTACCGCCTGCTCGTCGGTGGTCGTCACCGCGTAGTGCGGCAGGTGCATGTGGAAGTTGAAGCTGGTCACGTCGGCCAGCCAGCCCTTGGTGTCGAGGTCCCGGTTGATCGACAGCGGCGCGATGCGCTTCGGGGCGGCGACGGCCGGGCGCAGGCCGTAGCGGTTCTCCACCGGCACGCCGAGTGCCTCCATCAGCGAGCGGGTGTACCGGCCGAAGCGCTGCTGGCGCGGCACCAGCGCGTCACCGTGGTGGTGGTACTCCACGTCGCGTACCGCGAGGTCGTCCCCGGCGCCGACGTCGTGGTGCGGGCCCAGCACGAGACGGGTGCCGTCCCTGCCCACCCACTCGCGCAGCGCCTGCACCTCCTCGGCGGTGGCGTCCTGGCCGGTGACCATGTGGTCGAGCCCGAAGACGAACAGGGTGTCGGTGTCGGCCAGCACTCGCTCGTCGAGCGGGGTGACCACACCGGCCTGGTCGACACGTTGGTACATCGCCACCGGGTGGCCGGTGGTCTCCGCGACGAAGTCCTGGAACGGCACCCAGGCCCAGAAGAACAGCTCCAGCGCGCCGGCGATGCCCTGCTGGAAGCGCATCGGGTCGGACCACTGCGGGTCCTCGTACGCGGGCCAGGTGACCCGGCGCACCTCGGTCATCGTGGAGAAGCGGTTGTCGAGCTCGGCCGGGTTGCGGCCGGCTTCGGCGGGATAGCTCCATGCCACGTAGATGCTGACCCGCCGCCGCCCGGGCGTGTAGGGGCGGGGCTGGTGGCGGGTGTTGTAGACGCGTGCGGGGCGCTGGTCGCTCATCTGGTGCGGGTCCTCACTGCAGCTGGTCGAGCATCTCCGACAACGCGTTCTTGATCTTCAACGCCTTCTTGATCTCGTCGGCGGTGACGTACGGGTACTCGCCGTACTCGATGAAACTGGGGCACTGGTGCTCGCGGACGAAGCGGATGAACGCCTCGGGGTTGGTCTTCCAGTCCTCCGGGAAACCTTCGAGGTTCTCGAACGCGGTGTTGACCCCCGACCTGGTGAACAGGGCGACGGCGTCCTCGGTGTACTTGTCGAAGTCGGTGTCGAAGATCCCCTGGTACATGAACCGGGTGTCGTCGTCGAACAGGACCCACCGCAGGTAGTGAAGCTTGAGCGGGGCCAGCAGGTAGGGGTCGGCCTCCAGCGCCTTGGCCAGGGTGTTGCCGTACTCGCGCATGACGTCCGCGCGGCCGGGTTTCACCTTCGCGATGATGGTGAACCCGTAGCAGGCCGGCGTGCGGGGAAAGACCGGGCCGTACTTGCCCTGTTCCAGGTGGCTGGTGTCCTTGGGGATCACCATTGCCGCAGGCTTGATCTCCATCGCGCTTCCCATCGCAGGCACACCCCGTGGTCACGGTGGCGATCAACCGATTATGTCTTCATACCATCTGAAAAATATGCAAATCGGCTCGTATGAAGTCGTGCGACCGACCCTCAGCCGACATGGGTCGCGGCGGTCTTCGGTAGCTTCGCGGCCGCCCACAGACCGGCGATCGCCACCACGGCGAGCACGGTCATGGCCAGCCCGTAGGCGCGTCCGGGGGTCGCCGTGATGCCCGCGACGAGGATCGTGCCGGCGACGGCGGTGCCCAGGGACGACCCGAGGTTCGACACGCTGCGCGACAGCCCGGAGATCTCGCCCTGCTGGTCGTCGCTGAAGCTGGACTGCACGATGTTGACCGACGGGGTCAGCATCAGCCCGAGCCCGAGGCCGATGAGCAGCAGGCCGGGCGCGAACGCCCAGACGCCGGGGGTGCCGGTGACCAGGGCGAGCAGCACGATCACGCCGACCGCGGTGAGCACGAAGCCGGCCTGGATCAGGGTGCGCTGCGGGCGGCGCTTGGCCAGGCGCTCGGCCGCCAGCGACGAGATCAGCAGGCCGACCGTCGCGGCGGTGAAGATGACGCCGGTCTGGATCGCGTCGTAGCCGCGGACCACCTGCAGATACGCGGCCACGGTGAAGGACGTGCCCATCAGGATCAGCCACTGGGCGTTCTGGGTGACGAGGCCGAAATTGGAGGTGCGGTTGCGGAACAGCGAGGTGGACAGCAGTGGTTCGCGGCCGGCGCGCTCCTGGGCGCGCACCCAGCGGAAGAACAGGTACAGCAGCAGCACGCCCGCGGCGATCAGGCCGAGCATCAGCCAGACGTTGTCGTCGGCGGCGAGGATGCCGGCCACGACGAGGATGAGCCCGGCGGCCGACAGCACCGCGCCGCGGGTGTCGAACGGGCGGGTCGGGTCCGGCGGCAGCGGGTCGAGCACCTTGCGGCCGAGCACGACGATCACTCCCACCACGACCGCCTGGAACACGAACGCCCAGCGCCAGCTCAGCGCCGAGGTGATCAGGCCGCCGATGAGCGGGCCCGCCGCGGCGCCGACGCCGCCCATCGCGCTGATCAGGCCGAAGGCCTTGGCCCGCGCGGCGACGCCGGTGAACAGCAGCGTGGTGAGGATGTAAACGGGCGGGATGAGCAGCGCGGTGCCGACGCCCTCCAGGATCGAGTTGCCGAGGATGAGCACGCCCAGCCCGGGTGACGCGGCGCTGAGCAGCGCGCCGATGCCGTAGAGGGTGAGCCCGGCGAGGAAGCAGCGTTTGCGGCCGTACCGGTCGGTGAGCTTGCCGCCGGGGATCATGAGGGCCGCCATCACCAGCAGGAAGATCGTGATGGCGATCTGCACGCCCTGCACGGTCGTGTTCAGGTCCGTGCTGATGTCGTTGATCATCACATTCATGTTGGAGCCGGCGAAGCTGCAGATGAACTGAGCCAGCGCGAGCGGGACGAGCATCTGCCGCAGCGACCCCGCCGGCGGTCCGGCGGCGGTGGACCCGGCCGCGGTCATGGCTGCCTCCTCGATCGCCCGCACACCTGGGCCGCGTCGAACTCGGTCCGGGCCCGCAGTCGGCGGAACCTGTCAGGGATGTTCCTAGGGTAGTCAAGCTGTCCGATTCATGCCCCTATACCGGATAATCGCCGCCGCCCGACCTTGCCGGTCAGATGGCGCGTGGTTGCGTTTTTGGTGTTTGCTGCGGCACGGTGGTCGGTTGCGTGAGGCCGGCCGGGTCCGGTGAGATCGTCCCACCGGACCCGGCCGGCCTCGTCACGCGATCTGCTACGCGATGACCTTTGCCGCGATCTCGGCGGCGATGGCGACGACCTGGTCCCGGCTGAGCGCGACGGCTGAGCTCACCGGTGCCTTGGCGGCTGCGCCGGACTTGGCGGAGCCGAGTTTCGTGGTGTGCTGCACGTAGAACTGCCGGCCGTCGGCGAGCGTGATCTCCATGGTGTACGCGGCCACCGGGCCACCGTCTCGCCAGGTGCCGAGCACCATCCGGACGCCGTTGGCCGCGGTCACCTTCTGGCAGGTCGTGGCAAAGTCGACGCAGGCGGGCATGGTGCGCCCCGCAGGCATGACCCAGATGCCGAGGGCGCTCCGGCGACCGTCCAGCGACATGTTCCCCCCGCCCCGGAACAGGATGCCCTCGTCGTCCGGCGACTTCTCGGTGTAGCGAACCGCGGGCCCGGTCAGCCAGGTCGCCTGCGGTGCCGACCGCTGCACGGCCGCCAGCAGCTCCGCGGTCAGGCGCTCGGCCGTCGTACGCGCACTCTCCTCGGTGTTGTAGACGAGCCGGAAGCCCGCCTCGGCCGACGTCGTGGGAGCGGGCCGGGCCACCGGGGGTCCGTCCTGGCCGGCGGGGGGCTGCAGGGACAGCCCGGCGACGGTGATGCTCGCGAGCGTGACCACGCCGGCGGCGCCGACGAGCCGCCGCAGGCGCGCCCGGCGCCGTTCCCGGCGGACGACCTGTTTCACGTCGATGGTCGACGGCGGCTTCTCGCCGATCACCTCTTGGAACAGCTGCTGGGTCATGCTCGGCTCCCTACGGGTACGACCAGGTGGCGCAGCGCGTGCAGGCCGCGCGCCGACTGGCTCTTCACGGTGCCCTCGGAGATGCCGAGAGCGCGGGCGGTCTCCTCGACCGAGTAGTCGAGGTAGAAGCGCAGCACGAGCACGGCCCGCTGTCGTGGGCCGAGCGAGTCCAGTAGCCGGGCGAGCCCGTCGCGGTCGACGACGGCGTCGGGCGAGTCGGCTGCCGGGACGCGGAGCCGCTGCTCGTCGAACTCGTCGACGGACTGCTCGCGACGCCACGGGCGCTTGCCGTGGTCGATCCACGAGCGCGTGAGCACACGATGGGCGTAACCGTCGGGATTGTCCGCCCGGCTGACCTTGCGCCAGTGCCGGTAGAGCTTCCCGATCGTGACGGCGACCAGGTCGTCGGCGTCGTGCCAGTTGCGGCACAGCAGGTAGGCGGTGCCCCGCCACCGGTCCATGCGCGCGACGACGAACGCCTCGAATTCTTCTTCGTCAGGTTTTGTCACACGTCGTCTCCTACGTCGTGAATCGTGGCTTCACCGGGGATGACAGAACGTGTGCCGCCATGGGTTGCACGGGCCGCCCAAGGATGATGCGGGGTCGGTCCGCCGCGCGGCCGTGAACTCGAATCGGGCCTGGCGCAGAGACATGGGTGTCAGGTCGGATTCGGTAGGAGGGACCACAGTGCATTGGCGACAGCAATGACGGCGACGGCCGAGCACGCCGGGGACGCGGCGGCCATCGCCGCGTCACGGCACGACGCCGAGGCGTTCGGCGTCATCTACGACAGGCACGCTGCCGGGCTGCACCGGTACGCGTACCGACGGCTCGGACCGGAGTCGGCCGAGGACGCGGTCGCGGAGACCTTCCTCGCGGCGTTCCGCCACCGCGGCCGGTACGACCTCGCCCGCGAGGACGCCCGCCCGTGGCTGTTCGGGATCCTCACCAAGGAGATCGCCTGGCGGTGGCGGACCGAGCAGGCCAGATACCGGGCGCTGAGCCGGGCCGCCGAGGGTGAGGCCGCCGAAGGGTTCGCCGATGAGGTCGACGCGGCGGTCAGCGCCCAGGCGGCCCGGGGCGCGCTCGCCGACGGGCTGGGCCGGCTCGCCGCGGGCGACCGCGACGTGCTGCTGCTGATCGCGTGGAGCGGCCTGAGCTACGAGGAGGTCGCGCAGACCCTGCAGATCAAGGTGGGCACGGTGCGCTCCCGGCTGCACCGGGCACGTCGCAAGCTGCGCGAGGCGCTCGGCGAGGACACGATGACGGACTTTTTCGAGGTGGAGCGATGAACGAGATGAAACTGCTGGACGAGCTCGGTGCGGCCCTGGACCCGGCCGGTCCGCCGCCGCAGGACCTGCGCCGCCGGGTGCTCACCGCGGCCGTACGCCCGCAGCCGTTCTGGCGCCGCCTGCTCGGCGGGCGGGCCAGGACGCGGGTCGCGATCGTCGGCGGGCTGGCCGCGGTGCTCACCGCGGGTGTCCTGGCGGCACAGGTCATCCCGATCGGCGGCGGCGAGCCGGCTGCCCAGGCGCAGGCCGCGGACATTCTCGCCGGCGCCGCGGCCCAGGCCCGGCTCCAGCCGGAGGTGCCGGTGCGCGGGGACCAGTTCGTGCGCGTGGAGTCCGTCGCGACGGTGCTCGGCATGAACGAGGCGACGAAGCAGTCGTCGACGAGCACGATCACTCGCCAGGTGTGGCTGTCGGTGGACGGGACCCACGACGGGCTCATCCGGCAGCGGCCGCGCTCCGGCGGTGGCGACTGGACGGACACGGCCCTGCCGGGCTGCCGCGACGGGGTCATGACGCAGACCAAGGGCGGCGTCACCGGCACGCAGGCGTGCACGCCGACTCCGGCGTACGTCGCCGGGCTGCCGACCGACCCGGACGCGATGCTGGCCTACCTTTATCGTGGCGTCGACGAGCATCCGAACAAGAACCCCCGCGACCAGCAGGCGTTCTCCGCCGCGGTGGACCTGGTGGATGAGGCGTACCTGGCGCCCGCGTCGCTGGCCGCGGTGTTCGGCGCCGTGGCGAGGATTCCCGGGGTGAGCGTGGTCGGCGAGGTGACCGACGAGGCCGGCCGCGAGGGCGTGGCGGTGGCCCTGCGCGAGGTGCAGGGCACCCGCACCGAGCTCATCTTCGACCGCGGCAGCCACGCCTACCTCGGCACCCGTACGGTCGCGCTGCACGACGGCGAAGGTCTGACGGCCGGGCAGGTGCTCTACTCCAGTGCGGTGCGGACGGTCCGGATCGTCGATCGCGTCGGCGCGTAACGCGCGATCACCCAGGCGGGTCGCGGCGCTCCTGGCCGCGGCCCGCCGCATCGTTTCCGGCGCATATCTATATGTTCTGTTCACCCTTTCCGGGTAGTTCGCCCGGTTCGGGTCGGCCACACGTCCGCGCTGCTCAGCTGCCCTATGTGTCGGCGGTAATGCACCGTGTTCTCTATGCCACTTTCCGTATCCGATGCGGCAGGGTTGTTCGCGTGGCCGCAACCGGACGCCTCCCGGCGATCCGCGCAGCGGCACCGGACCCAGGAGGCCGCCCGTGGTGCACCAGCCGCTGACCCGGCGCACGCTCGCCGTCACCGGTGCGCTCGCCGCGGCCATGGTGGTCGCGGCCGGCGCTATCGCGGCCGCGACTCCGGCCTGGCGGGGCAGCGCGCAGGCGCCGGTCGACGGCCGTGCCGGACGGTGGCCCACCACGCCGGCGACCGCCGTGCCGACCGTCTCCGCCGATGCGGCGACGCCGACGGTCAGCTCAGCTCAGCCAAGCCCTGACCAGCCGGACGCATCCACGTCCACCAGCCCGACGCCATCAGCCGCGGCCGGCCCGGAGCCGTCCGCCGAGGACGCGTCCCCGGCCCCGGCACCGGGTTCCGCACCACCCGAACCCGCAGCGACCGAAACCGCGACGGCCGAGCCGTCGCCCACTGTCCCCGCGACACCCATGTCCGCGGCGTAACACCTCGTCAACCACCAGCCGGCGCGTCGTGTGGACGCGTGGGCCGACCCACCCTGCCCAGGAGGACACCATGAAGCACGTCAAGCACACCAAGCGGACCACCGCCATCGTCGGCACGGCCATCGTCGGCACGGTCATGGTCGCCACCGCGGCATGGGCCGTCTTCGGCTCCACCATCGTGGCCGGCGCCAGCGGCGGGGCCGAGCAGGTCAGTGCGATCACCGTCGTCGGGCAGCAGGTCAGCACGACGTTGCTGCCCGGAGAATCGTCGGACGTGAACCTGGCCATCACCAACCCGAACGGCAACGTGCGGGCGCAGATCACCGGCATCACGCCGGGCTCGATCGTGATCGAAGGGATCCCGCAGTCCGCCATGGACACCTGCGACGATCATTTGATCACCAACCAGGGGGCGCTGCCTTCCCCGCTGCCGACGCTGGGCAAGAACGGCAGCACCACCGTCACCGTCGGCGGCGGGGTGAAACTCGCCGGTGACGCCCCGCTGACCTGCCAGGGCATGACGTGGACGACGAACTGGAACGTGACGTTTCAGGCTGTTCGCTGACCGGGTGGCGGCGGCGACCGGCGTGCTCCCGGTGACGGGTGGTCCCGACGTCGTGTCGCTGCTGATCGCCGGCTTCACCCTCGTGCTGCTGGGGCTGGGCAGCCGCTGGTGGGCCGGGCGATGAGCACCGCCGGCACAGCCGATCAGGCCCGGCAACCGCGTCAGGGGTTGCCGGGCCTGAGCTGATCTTCGGGGATGTGGACCGAGCCCATCGAGATCTGCCGGCGTACCCGGAAGCCGAGTCGCGCGTACAGGGCCTGCGCGGCGGTGTTGTCGTGGGTCACGTGCAGGAACGCAGACTCGCCGCGCTCGCGCATACCGGCGATCAGCGCCCGGACCAGCCGCACGGCCAGGCCCTGACGGCGGTGGGCGGGGTCGGTGCAGACGGCGCTGAGCTCGCTCCAGCCCACCGGCCGAAGGCGCTCGCCGGCCATCGCCACCAGCGCCCCGCCGCGGCGGATGCCCAGGTAGGTGCCTAGTTCCAGGGTGCGTGGCGTGAACAGGCGGCCGTTGCGGTGCCGGGCGACGAACGCCACGATCTCGGGTATGTCCGCCGGACCGAGCCGCACCGCCTCGTCGTCGTTCCGGGGCTCGACGCCGTCCTCGACGAGCTGCAGGCCCGGACCGACGCCGGTGACCTTCCAATCGTCGTGCGGGGCCACCACGATGCCGGCGATCGGGGCCTGCCCGGGGCCGATCAGTGCGGCGGCGTCCGCCCAATCCTCGGCGGTGGTCGGATGCGGGATCGCGATGAACCTGGACAGCTCCGGCGGGTAGCGCACGATGCGGCCCCGCCGCTGCGCCAGGTGGGCGTGCGGGCCGGTCAGCGCGGAGCGGACGGGGTCGTCGAGCGGATGGGTCACCGAGCCCGCCGACCCGCGTGCCAGATCACCGCGCCGAGCACCGCGGTCCAGACGGTCAGCGGGTCGAAGCCGAGCCGCTCCGTGCCGCCGACGCCCAGGCCCAGGTGCAGGCCGGTGGCGAACAGCGCGCAGCCGGCCATCCCGACGACACCCATGGCCAGCGAGAAGGCGCGCTCGCGTCGCCGCTCGCGCGGGGTGGCGAGGCCGATCAGCAGCGGTCCGATCGCGCCGGGGAACTGCAACCCGGCCCCGATCAGGTGCACCGGCATGTTCACGTCGCCCGGGGCCAGGCCGACCAGCATCGCGCCGACGCCGCTGACCGCCACCAGCGCGAGTCCCGCCCCGGCCAGGCGCTGCGGCGGCCAATACCGCCGGGTGGCCGGCGCGCCCACCGTCGTGCACAGGCCCACCAGCACGAACGTCGCGTTCATGAGGACGTGCCTGGGGGAGCAGAGGAAGGTGCCCGGCCGCCAGGATTCCGTGGTGGGCAGGCACCGGGCGTTGCCGAGATCGCTGATCGTGTTGTCGAGGAAGCTGTACGCCGGATCCCAGGCCGCCGCGACGACCGGCTGCACCAGGAAGTAGGTGATCGTCAGCATCCAGCAGACCGCACCCAGCCGCTGTCTCATCACATCGAGGTTAGACCGGGGAGTCCAGTGCCGACACCGGACTCCCCGTGCCCGTCCGGGTTCCCGCAGGCAGGCAAATTGTCCTACCGGAACCGGCGCGGTCGCGGTTACGTTCGGGCGCATGGACCGCCTTTCCGAGATCACCTTCCGCCTGCCCCGGACGCCCGAGTCCCGCGCCTTCCTCGACGGGCTGCGCCTGCTGCTGGCCGATGTGCCGTACGCGGTTGCGGCGGGCACGCCGGCCGATCGGCTGACCCTCACCCCGCCCGCGCCACACGGCGCGCTGCCGGTGACGACGTTCGCGCTGGCCGACGTGGCCGCGCCCGAGGTCGCCCTGGACACCGGTCACGTCCTCGGCGTCAGTCGCGGCCCGCAGACCGAGGCGGTCATCCTGCCCGGCCGGGTCGAGCTGGCGGAGCTGACCCGCCGCCTCGCCGGCCACGTCCGCCGGGTGGACCACACGGGTGTGAACCTGCCCGTCGGCACCCCTGACCAGGAGTGGGCGGACCTGGTGGGCGCCGTCGCGGCCGGGTCCGCGATGTACCGCTACCCGACCGGCGAGCAGTGGCCGTTCGTGCTGCCCGCGACGGCCGGGGAGCTCGACGGCGACATCGGCGACTTCGTCGTCGGCCGCGAACCGAGGTTCGAGCTGGTCCAGGAGCAGCGGCTCACGCAGACGTCGTGGCAGTTCGCCCTGTGGACCGACCTGACCCGGGCCGAGCTGGAGCTGCTGTTCCCCGAGCCGGAGGGGCTGACCTTCCCGGGCCTGGCGGACGTCTTCCGTGTCGTCCCGGTCCGGCACCCCTGGCCTGGCCTAGGCATCCGTTTCGACCTCTGCTATCGGGGCGAAGGCGGGCCGTCCGACTGGGAGACCGGCGAATGGCTGGTCACCGAAGGCGGCCGGATCGGCTGACGCTGCCGGGACAGCCCAGCGTCAGGAGTTGAGCGGACGCCGCGCGACCAGCAGCAGGTGCGTCACCGGCCAGTCCAGCGGGCTGCCGTCGAGGTCGGTCAGGGCGGCCACGGGCGCGATCCGGTTGTCGACGATCCAGTCGTTGCGGCTGGTCCCCGAGGCCGGGTCCAGCTCGAATCCGACGTCGGTGAGCAGCCGCCGCCAGTCGGCGTACGCCATGCCGCAGAACTGCTCGCGGGTCTCCGACAGCCAGCTCGCCGTGTAGTCCTTGCGGGTCAGGTAGTCCATCGCGTCGCCGAGCGCCAGCCGGACGGTGTCGCCGACCGCTGTGTGCGGCACGGGGAACGCGAAGTCGACCGCGAACTGGTCGAAGCGGGCCCGCGTGGACAGGCCGGCCACGTACGCCGCGACCTGTGCCGACGGCAGTCCGGCGAGGTCGGGGCGCGGCCGGTCGGGGTTGTCGCCGTCGCCGCGCTCCAGGCGCAGCAGCACCTGCCGGTCGCGGTCGTCGGGGCCGCAGACGTCGCTGTTGATCCAGACGCCGCCGGGCGCGGTGTGCTCGTAGATGGCCTGGGCGAAGGCGCGTAGCGATTTCTCCTGGTCACCGTAGGACCAGATCTCGTGGGTCAGCGCGAAGGTCAGCGTCGTGTTGATCGACCGGGCGGGAAACACCGCGCCGCCGAGCACGTTGCGGCGGTAGAAGAACACGTTGGGGTTGGCGAAGACCCCCTGCGCCTTGCGGTGCACGCACTCGTCGAACAGGTGGCGGGCGACCTCGACCCCGATCAGGTCGCTCTCGCGCAGGGCCGGTTCCCGGTCGGCCAGTTCGAGCACCGCGCCCGCGCCGCAGCCGATGTCGACGACCCGGCCGGGCTGCACGTGCTCGCGGGCCACGGCCCACTTGCGGGCGGCGCTGTCGGCGAACGCCTCCACGTAGGCGCGGTAGTCGCGGGTTGTGGTCAGCCCGCCCTCGTCGCCGACGACGGGGTCGTTGACGACGGTGCGTACGGTCTCGACGAGCCGGTAGCGGTCGAAGACGTCGACGGTGGCGGGATGCGCCAGCTCACGCCACGCCTCGTCACCGGCGGCCAGTCGCAGCAGGACGTCCCAGGGGCGCTCGGCGGCGGGGGCCTGCCCGGCCTCGACGGGGTCGATCGAGAAGCCGAGTCGCTCGTACAGGGCGGCGACGTCGGGGGTGGAGCAGGCCACGACGGTGTTGTGCGGGGTCAGCTCGATACCGGTGGCGACGGTGATGTTCTTGAGGGTCACCTCGGCGAACCGCGGGGTCGGCGGCATGTCGAACACCGGCACCACCACCGAGCGCAGCGTGGTGATCGCGCTGAACCGCTCGATCGCCGCCTCCCGCCGGTGGTAGGGCACCGGGTTGCGGCGGGTGTTGTCGTGGTTGGCCGAGGTCACCGCCCAGACGATGGTCGCGCCGTGCCGGGCGGCCAGGGCGACGAGCCGGCCCGCCTGGAAGCGGGTCAGCAGGTGGTGGCGTCCGGGGAACAGCACGTATTCCATCCGGACTTGATACCGCACGGGGCGGCCGGCCCGCTCACCGCGGGTTCGCCGTCCCGTCGCACGACTATGCTGGCTGAGGCATTTGCCCGTTTCGGCGGTTCCGGGAAAGTTCTCGGCCCCGGACCGATGAGTTTCGCGGGCGGCAGCGGTCTACCTGGACATGACCCGAGAAGGAGTTGCTCCGATGACTGAGCCGAAGACCTACACCCTCGACGTTCCCGGCGCGGTCCTGCACTACGACGTCCGTGAGGACACCGACAGCACCGAGCCGGTCCTGCTGCTGATCGGCTCGCCCATGGACGCCCGCGGGTTCGCCACGCTCGCCGGCTTCTTCCCCGACCGCACCGTGGTCACCTACGACCCGCGCGGTGCCCAGCGCAGCGTCCGCACCACGGAGGCCGGGGAGTCGACCCCCGACGTGCACGCCGACGACCTGCACCGGCTGATCGCCGAGCTCGGCGGGGGACCGGTCGACATCTTCGCCAGCAGCGGCGGGGCGGTCAACGCGCTGGCCCTGGTCGCCGCGCACCCGACCGACGTGCGCACCCTCGTCGCGCACGAGCCGCCGGCGGGGCAGGTGCTGCCGGACCGGGAGCGGGCGCTGGCCGCGATCCGGTTCATCAGCGACCTGTACCAGGCCAAGGGTTCCGGCGCGGGCATGGCGGCGTTCATCGCCGCGGTCGGCCACCAGGGTGAGTTCCCGGCCGACTACGACGTCGCGCCGGACCCGGCCCAGTTCGGCATGCCGGCCGAGGACGACGGCTCGCGTGACGACGTGCTGCTCGGCCAGAACCTGATCAGCTGTACGCACTACGAGCCGGACTTCGACGCGCTGCGCGCCGCGCCGACCCGGATCGTCCTGGCGGTGGGCGAGGAGTCCGCGGGCACGATGGCCTACCGCGGCGGGGTCGCGGTGGCCGAGCGGCTCGGCACGGAGGCGGTCGTGTTCCCCAGCAACCACGGCGGCTTCATGGGCGGCGAGTTCGGCATGCCGGGCAAGCCGGAGGAGTTCGCCGCCAAGCTGCGCGAGGTGCTCGCCGAGAACGCCTGACGGCCCCGGGCGGGGCGGCCTTGGCGCCGCCCCGCTTCCTGCCGCGATCTCCGTGCCGGATGGCCGCTTGATCAGGCGGTGCGGGTGAAGTCCATGACCCAGTTGAGCCGCCAGGTCGCGCCCTGGTCGTAGGAGAACGACTGCTGCCACCGGGCGGTGTCCGCGCCGTCGCGGGTCCACTCGAAGCGGACCTTGACCGGGTGGCCCCCGAGGACGTCGTCGCAGTCGAAGACGCCTCGCCCGTCGCGCCAGGCGCCCTCGACGGGCGGGTCCAGGTGGCCGGGGTTGCGGCTGGACGCCCACCAGATCCGCCAGATGCCGGCCTTCGGGTCGAACTGCCGCAGGGTGAATCCCTCGAACGGGTCCTCGCCGGGCGGGGCGTCGGACCACATGCGATCGACGTGGCTCAGGCCGCCGAGGATCGGCTCGGCGTGCCCGGTGGCGTCGAACTCGATCCACTCGGTGCAGGCCGGGTCGGTGACGTCGCGCAGCTTGCGGTTGCGGATCCGCCACCGGCCGAAGATGAAGTCGAAGTCGGAACGGCCGTCGTTCATGGTGGTCTCCCGGGAACGGAGGGCGGATCGGTCGTTGCGATCATGCCGGTGACCACCGACGTTTCGGGCTCGCCGACCGGGTCGGCGGTCAGCCGCCCGGCTCCAGGTCGGCGAGCGTCTCGCGCAGCCACGCCAGTTCGGTCCGGCTGGTGGCGGTGGCGATCGTCATGAGTCCCTTGCGGAACGGGTCGTCGAAGTCGGCGGCGCGCAGCGGGCGGTCGCCGTCGTAGAAGAAGCTCGCGGGCGTGGTGAGGAACGCCAGGCGGCGGCGCAGCGGGCGGGCCTGCGCGGCGGGGTCGTCGAGGTGGCGCAGGAACGCCAGCAGCACGAACCAGTGGTTCTCGTCGGTGATGAAGGCGTCGGCCGGTTCGCCGAGCAGGGCGGTCAGCCGGGCGCGGCCGGCCTCGGTCAGCGAGAGCATGTGCCGGGGCGCGGCGACGCTGCCAGCCTCCAGGCGCCGGGTGAGCAGGCCCGCCGCTTCCAGTCGCTTGATCGCCGGGTAGAGGGTGCCGTCGGCGATCGGGCGGACGTGCCCGGTCAGCGCGGCGATCCGTTTGCGGAGGTCGTATCCGTGCAGTGAGCCATCGCACAGGAATCCCAGGATCGCCAGTTCCAGCATGCTGCTATCTTACCTTCTGCACGAGATACCTCGCACACGATGTATAGGAGCGACGGATGCGCGACGCGGTGGTCACGACGGCGGGAAGCCGGATCCGATGGGTGGAGATCCCCGGGGCGGAGCCGACCCGGGTCTACGTGCACGGGCTGGGCGCCAGTTCCCCCGTCTACTACGCGGCGGTGACCCACCATCCCGCGCTGGCCGGACGCCGGTCGCTGCTGATCGACCTGCTCGGGTTCGGCATCAGCGACCGGCCCGCCGACTTCGGCCACACCCTGCCGGAGCACGCCGACGCACTGGCGGCGGCGCTGGACGCGGCCGGCGTGCGCGACGCCGAGGTGATCGGGCACAGCATGGGCGGCGCCGTGGCGATCCTGCTCGCCGACCGCAGACCCGACCTGGTGGCCCGGCTCGTCGTCGCGGAGGCGCCGCTGGATGCGAAGCCGACGGAGAACCCGCCGGCGGGCAGCGTCTTCGCCCACACGCCGGAGACGTTCCTCGCACGGGGATTCGCCGAGACGCTGGAGCGGGTGGGCCCGTTCTGGGCCGCGACGATGCGGCTCGCGGACCCGCTCGCGGTCCTCGGTAGCGCTGTCGGCCTGGCCCGCAACACCACGCCGACGGTCCGGGAGACCCTGGCGAAGCTGACCCTGCCCCGGACCTTCCTCGCCGGCGACCGCGGCGAGGAGCTCCGCGACGCCGATGGACTGCGGGCAGCCGGGGTACGCGTGGTCACCATCGCGGACTCCGGGCACAACGTGATGATCGACAATCCGGACGCGTTCGCGCGGGCGGTCGCCGGGGCAGCCTGACCCGACCGCGCCCGCCGATCGTGGAGCCGGTGCGCAGCGGTGAGACCGCACCGGCCGTCCACGGCGGGCCTCCGGCCGCGACCGGCGTTCAGCCTGGCCGCGGCCGGGATCCCTGCTACGGAGTCGTCAGGTCGAACCGGGACACGGTCACCGAGCCGCCGAGCGACTGGGTGGCGTAGTTGAAGATGCCGTAGCGGTAGCCCATGAAGAACTGCCAGGCGTTGTTGAGAGTGAACGCGGAGCCCAGTGAGGTGAAGTTGGTGCCGTCGGTGCTGTAGGAGAAGCGGGCCTGGCGTCCGCTGCCGGGTCGGATGTCGGCGTTGGCGCGCAGCCAGATCCGGCCGCCGGAGACCGCCGCGGAGGCGTTCTCGGTGCCGGTGCCGGTGGTGTTCCAGCTGCTGTCCATGGTCAGTCCGTTGGTCATCACCACTCTGGTGGTGCCGTTGTCGCGTTTGACGCCGATCCAGGCCGAGGAGTCGCGCAGCATGGCGAGGCCGGCCCGGTCACCGTCGCGCATGGTCGAGTAGTCCATCTCGATGGTGGCCGTCGAGGTCGGTCCCTGGATGCGGTGGGTCAGGGTGTTGCGGGCGTTGTAGAGGTCGTTGGTGACGGTCGCGGTCTGCAGCCGCAGGCCGTTGTTGACCGTGTACCGGCTGGTGTCGGGGTTGTGGTTCCACTCCCACTGCGGGCCCAGCGCGGTGCCGCTGAACGTGTCGGTGCCGATCATGGGTTTGACCGTGCGGGTGGGCAGGTTCGGCTTGGGGTAGGAGGTGCCCCAGGCGTTGTTGACGAGCTGGATCTGGGGCCAGCCGTCGCTGGTCCAGGTCACCGGCGCGAGGACGGGGACGCGGCCGCCGGGGAAGGCGTCGACGAAGGCCATGTAGTACCAGGCGCCGTTCTGGGTCTGGACGAGGCCGCCCTGGTGGGGCACACCGCCGCCGGAGATCGGGCCGGGCAGGTTGAGCAGGAGCTGCTGCATCGTGTACGGCCCGAACGGGCTGGACGACTTGAGGATGTACTGCCCGTTGGCGGGGCGGGTCAGGAAGATGTAGTAGCTGCCGTTGCGCTTGTAGAAGCGGGCGCCTTCGAGGGTGCCGACGGACGACGGGGTGGTGAACACCTGCTGGGTGCGCACCTGGCTGAGGCCGTCGGTCGACAGCTGGGCGACGCTGATGTTGCTGTTGCCGTAGGCGACGTACATGGTGTCGTTGTCGTCGACGAGCAGTCCGGCGTCGTAGTAGCAGTTGTTGATCGTCGACCGCTTGGTCCAGGTGCCGTCGACCGCCGTGGCGGTGTAGACGTAGGTCTTGTTGAACTCCATGCAGCCCATCCAGTAGAAGGTGCTGTTGGAGGGGCGGTAGTTCAACGTCGACGCCCAGATGCCCTTGACGTAGGCGCGTCCGTTGCCGTTGAGGTTGTACGCGCTGGAGTGGTCGAGCGTCGGCACCGAGTGCCCGGCGAACTCCCAGTTGACCAGGTCGTACGAGCGCAGGATCGGCGCGCCGGGGGAGTAGTGCATGGTCGAGGCGGAGTAGTAGTAGGCGTCGCCGACCCGGATGATGTCGATGTCGGCGAAGTCCTGCCACAGCACCGGGTTGGTGTAGTTGCCGCCGCTGGGCGGCGGTGAGGACGACGCGCTGGGGGTCGGGGTCGGGTTGGCGCCGACCCGGACGAGCTGCCATTGCTGGTTGTTGCCGCCCCAGTCGTCGTACTGGACGATGTTGGCGCCGTCGGCGGTGGAGGCGTTCTGCACCTCGAGGGCCTTGCTGCTGTTGCGGTTGATGAACCTGACGTAGCCGTCGGCCGAGTCGGCCAGCCGCCACTGCTGGTTGGTGCCGTTGCCGTCGGCCCACTGGACCACGGACGCGCCGTTGGCGGTGGAGAGGTTGTAGACGTCGAGGACCTTGCCGGAGTGGCGGGACTTGATCCGGTAGTAGCCGTTGCCGGAGTCGACGAACTGCCATTGCTGGTTGTTGCCGGTGCCGCGGGTCCACTGGGTGATGCGGCCGCCGTCGGCGGTGGAGAAGTTGTACACGTCGAGGGCTTTGCCGCTGTTGCGGTTGACCAGGATGTACCACGCGCTGGTGTCCACCGTCGCGGCCTGCGCGCTGCCGGTGCCGAGCACGACCAGGCCCGTGCCGGCCAGCACGGTGGCCAACACGGCGATCAACGCGGTGCGCCAGCCACGTCGCCGGGGCGGGACTTGCGGGATGGTGCCGATGCCGCTCACGGCATCCTCCTCGTCTCATGGCCGCGATGGGCCGGGAAATGGGGTGTCGCAGGTCGCCGCGGACGTCCGCGGCGTTCGTCGGCTTCGGTCGCCGAGCAGCTGAATGACCGCCGGTGCGGGGATGCGGCGGTCCCCGCACCGGCGGTTGATCATGGTGTGGCGGTCTCGCCTGGTGTCATCACCGTGACGTGGCCCCGGTCAGGGTGCCGAGTGCGATGGACCGCTGTGCCACGAGCCCGACGTCGCGGGCGACGGCGCTGACCGCGGCCGTGACGGATCCGACCCGGACCAGCTGCCATTGCTGGTTGGCCCCGCCCCAGTCGTCGTACTGGACGATGTTGGCGCCGTCGGCGGTCGATGCGCCCTGGACTTCGAGGGCCTTGTTGCTGTGCCGGCTGATGAACCGGAGGTAGCCGCCGGAGGAGTCGGCCAGGCGCCACTGCTGGTTGTTGCCGTTGTTGTCGGCCCACTGCACGATCGCGCCGCCGTTGGCGGTGGAGAGGTTGTAGACGTCGAGGACCTTGCCCGAGTGGCGCGATTTGATCCGGTAGTAGCCGTTGCCGGAGTCGACGAACTGCCACTGCTGGTTGTTGCCGGTGCCGCGGGTCCACTGGGTGATGCGCCCGCCGTCGGCGGTGGAGAAGTTGTACACGTCGAGGGCTTTGCCGCTGTTGCGGTTGACCAGGATGTACCACGCGCTGGTGTCGACCGGCCCGCTCGGCGTGGACGGTGACGTCGACGGCGCGGGGCTGGACGGGGTCGTGCTGTTGAGGGCGTTGAGGGTCGAGGTGTACGCCGCCTTCTTGTTGCCGGAGGAGTCGAACAGCAGCGGGTTCTGGCCGGTGCGCCAGGAGTCGCTGTCGCGGATGCCCCACACGGTGATGCCGTTGCAGCGGGAGACGGCCAGGCAGGCGCGGGTGACGGTGGAGTACACGTTGGCCTGGTTGGACCCGGAGATGTCCAGCTCGGTGATCTGGACGTCGACGCCGAGGTTGGCGAAGCGCTGCAGGTTGGCCTGGTAGTCCGAGGGGACCGAGTTGCTCAGGTGGGACTGGAAGCCGACGCAGTCGATGGGCACGCCGCGGGACTTGAAGTCCTGCACCATGTTGTAGATGCCGGTGGACTTGGCGTTGATCCCGTCGGTGTTGTAGTCGTTGTAGCAGAGCTTCGCGTTCGGGTCGGCGGAGCGGGCGGTGCGGAACGCGACCTCGATCCAGTCGTTGCCGGTGCGCTGCAGGTTCGAGTCACGCCGGCCGCCGCCGCTGCCGTCGGCGAACGCCTCGTTCACGACGTCCCAGGAGTGGATCCTGCCGCGGTACTTGGTCGCGACCTGGGTGATGTGGTTGACCATCGCCGAACGCAGCGCGCTGCCGCTCATGTTCTGCGCCCAGCCGGGCTGCTGGGAGTGCCAGACCAGGGCGTGTCCCCGGATGGCCATGCCCCGGCTCTGGGCGTGGCTGACGATCCGGTCGGCATTGGTGTAGCTGAAGTTGTTCTGAGACGGCTCGGTGGCGTCCCACTTCATCTCGTTCTCGGCGGTGACGGAGTTGAACTCGCGGTTGAGGATGCCGACGTAGGTGGAGTCACTGAGCTTGTAAGCGGCGATCGCCGCGCCGAAGTAGCGGCCGCGTTCGGCTGCGGAGGCGCCGAGCGTGGTGCCCGCGCTGGCGGAGTTCGCCAGTGCCACGGTGGTCAGCGCGGTGGCGGCCACGAGCACGGTCGCGGTCAGCGCCGCGCGGAACGTGCGGCCGTGGGGTGTTCGTCTCATGTCGTTCTCCTGGGAGCGGTGGGCTGGTCCGTGGAGGCCCGCCGGGGCGGGTGCCCGGGCGGTGCGGTAGGACGTCGGTGGCGCCGGTCGGGTGGGCATGGGCGTGCCCATCGGCCGGCCTGGTGCTGCCGCCCGTCTCGTCGACACGGGCGGGCGGGACGGATCACCCGCCGGCCGGGTGCCCCGAAGATCGGGAGACGGGGCACCCGGAGCCGGTCAGGCGGATCTGGTCGACGACCCTCAGCGCTGCAGGGTCAGCAGGCCGGGTCGGTAGGGCAGCAGGCCGTAGTCGCCGCCGGAGTTGGGCGACCGGCCCTGGTAGAGCAGTTGCAGTTGGCAGGGGTCGATGGTCATGGTCTGGTCGGCG
>NZ_JAAOTI010000051.1:0-27197 GCF_011297315.1 Catellatospora chokoriensis | reverse complement strand
GCGGGCAGATACGCCAGGGTCGAGAAGTAGTCGACACCGGTCAGGCACATCACCTTCCACCACGACTGCGGCTTGGCGTGACTCTCATCAGCCTCCGGACCCACCGGCTGCACCCGATGCTGCAGCAGCCAGCCACCGAGCCGACCGGCGGGCGGGCGCGCCCCCTCAGGACTGTCGACGACGGCAGGAATGGCGTACTCGATCGCTTCGGCCGTTTTGGTGTCGTTCATATCCGCCTGATGCCCGAGTCGAACCGTGGATGAGCCTTGGACACGATAGGCCACGTGGCGAATGCGTGGTCGTCAAGATTTCGTCAAGACTGCGCAGGCACCGTGGAGGCCCAGGTCACGCGTAGACCGGTGCGCTTGTGATGTGCGTGCGGCGCGGATACCGATGCGCTTTTCAGCTGCGGCGGAGTTGCGGCGGCCTCGGCGTTTACGGACGGGGTACGGCGTGGCGGACAACACAATGCCGACGCCGTCATCGGGCGCCGGCATTGTTGAGTCGCGTGCGTTTCCGGCAGCGTTCAGCCGGCGGCGGGTCGTTCCTGCGGAATCTTCACCGCCCGCACCGGCGGCAATGCGGGCAGCCCGACTCGCGCGGGACTGCGCCGAGCGGGAAGAACGGTGTGTTCTCCCCGCTCGGGGCCACCCTCAGCCGCGGCCCTGCTGCGGAATCTTGCCGTCCTGCTGCGGCAGCGGCACCTTGCCTTCGTGCAGGGCGCGCATCAGGGTCGCGGCCAGTCCGTCGAGGCTGGAGCCGCCGGTGACCAGCACCTCGGGCACAATGTTGATCTTGCCTTCGGCGATGGCGTTGGCCAGCGCCACCAGCGCGGTCGGCACGTCGCCGATGGCGTCGCGCTGCGCCTGGAAACCAGCCGCCCGGGCCAGCCCGAGCGCCTCGGTCGCCTTCGCCTCAGCCAGACCCACCGCCTGGGTACGGTCGGCCTCGGCCTGCCCGGTGAGCCGGACGTACGCCGCCTGGCCGCCCGCCTCGGCCTCCCGAGCCTTGGCCTTGTTGCCGCTGATCTCCACCGAGACCGCGGCCGCGGCGAGTTCGGCCTGCATGTCGGCGGTGCCGCGAGCCTTCTCCATCTGCACGCGCACCGTCTCGGCCCGCTGCTGCTCCTCGTAGGTGGCCCGCTGCTGGTTGGCGATCTCCCGGTGGGTGAGCACCTCGACCAGCTCCGGCGGGAACACCACGTCCTGGATGTAGACGCCCTTCGTCTCCACCTCGTACCCCGCCAGGTACTGCGTGATCGCCGTGAAGGCGGCCTGCTGCACCTCGTGCCGGGTCTCGATGAAGCGGATCGCCTCCAGCGCCTGCAGGGTGTTGCGGAAGTGGTTGCCCACCGCCGACTGCAGCACCTCGTTCACCAGGTTCAGCATCGTGCCGACCATGGAGATCACCCGTGGCGCGCGGCCGTCGGACACGTGGATCTGCACCTGCAGGTCGATGGTGAACACGAAGCCTTCGCGGCTCTTGCCCACGATCGGCTCCAGTCGCGCGTCCAGGTCGTGCGCCGTGGACATCAGGTTCGCCCAGTTCAGGGTGAGGATGAACGTCGGCACCAGCTCGGCGGCGTAGATGCGCGGGTTGATGGCGTACTTGCCGGTGCGCAGCGGCTCCTGCCAGATGCCGCGGTGTCCGGGCCGCACGATGCTGCCGAACTTGAAGTCGGTGCCGGAGGTGTCCAGGGTGGGCAGGCCGACGAAAGCCTTGATCACGGCGACCTGGCCCTGGTTCACCACCAGCATGGGCACCAGCTCGACCATGACCAGGAACGGGTTGAGCAGGTACGCGCCGTACAGCAGGGGGTCGTGCTGCAGCCCGATGCGCCCGCCGGCGTCCAGGAACGCCTGGAAGTCCTGGTAGTTGTTGTGGAGCTCGTTCTTCGAACCGAGCAGCACGTCGATGATCTCGGCATCGGTGGTGTCGGCGCTCGCCTCCATCCCGGTGATGTCACCGAATCCGCCGAGCCGGCTGGCCAGGTCACCCGACGGCAGCGGCTCGCCCTCCAGCACGGTGACCAGGCCGATCACGTCACGGTCGCCGTGCGGCGAGATCACCATGACGCGCAGGCGCTCGGGTGTCAGTCCGAACGCCGCCGGAGTCAGCTCGCGATGGGCGGCCAGGGCCTGCAGTTCCGGCGCGACCGGAACGCCGAAGACCTCGCGGGCGGTGATCACCACGAACGCGACGGGGTGGATGGGGACCAGCGTGCCCGGCGGCAGCACCGGCCGCTGCACTCCTTTCTCGCCCCCGTGGGCGAGGAAACTGCGCAGGTCGGAGAAGTTGGCGAACTCCGGCCGGTAGCGCGCGCTCTTGGCGCCGATCGGCAGCGGCGCGCCGACCTGGGCGATGACCACGCCGATCTCCCCGGCGGGCACCTGCACCCAGGGGAACTTGGTCACCGAGTACACCGGCCACAGCTTGAACCGCTGTCCCGGCATGAGCAGGTCTGCCTGATAGCCGGCCTCGCCCGCGAACGCCACCGGGTTGTCGTCGGCCAGCCGCCGGCGGCTGAACCGCTTGGTGACGAGGCCGACCTCGGTGGGGCCGATGCGGTGGGTGGACTTCAGCGAGACCGTGGTGAGGAACAGGATCACGGCGGCGGCGATGAGCAGCGCCAGCAAAGCCGTTTGTGGGCTCCCGTCCATATGTGCCCCATCTCCTTGGATGAGTCGGGCTCTATGTCGGCGTGAGAGTACGCCCGTACTGCAAGACTCCGCGGCCCCCGGAAGCGGCGAGATCGAGTCGTTTGCGGTTACGGTCCGATGTGCACGGTCGGGCGGCGCGCGGCGTCCGGTTCGGCCCGGCGCAGCACCTCCCGGGCCGCGGGGGCGAGCTGCCCGGCCCCGGTGAGCAGGAATCGCAGCACATGGCGGGCGTGGCCGTGCATCGGCCAGCTGAAGTCGACGCTGGGCACGTGACCGGTCGCGTCACGGATGCCCAGCAGCACCGCGGCGACGGTGCGACCGGTGGCATCGCCTTTCACGGTCAGGATGCGATAACCGCAGTAGTGCTCACCGGTCACCTGGTACGGCCCGCGGCCGGCCCACCCGCCGGCCACTTCGAGGAAGATCGCCTCGTCGCGGCCTGCCGGTGCCGTCGTCGTCCGGCACCCGGGGTCGGGGTCGCGCAGCGTGGGTTCGGTCGCGATGAGGCGTAGCGGACCGCCGGCCGCCGCTTCGCCGAGAAGAGCCAGGGCCGCCCCGTCGAAGGTGACGCCTCGGACCGGCGGCCTGAAGGCGCGGGCGCGGGCCGCGAGCATGATGCCGGCCGCCAACGACACCATCGCCACCACTACGTTCACCGGTTCCGCCTTGTCGACCTGCAGTTCTACGTGTGCCCTTGCACCGTCGGGTCTGCGAACCGCGACCGCTACCCCTCTTGACGTGTTCCGTACGCTGCTGCTCCGTTTACTGACGAACCGTTGATACGACGACGCGACGGTCGCCATTCGCGGCGTCGGAACATCGGGCGCAGTCCGGTCAGGCGGCGGCCAGGGCGATCCGGGCTCAGCCGTGGCCGTCGCGCCTCGGCGCTACGGGCTTACGCGGCCAACCGCTGACGTGCGCCGCGGCCGGCGCTGATCGGCTCGACACCGGGCTCGGGCTGGTTGATCTCGGCCCACACGGCGTCGAGGGACAGGCCGAGGACATCGGCGATCGCCGCGATGGTCGGGAAGGCGGGAGTCGCCACCCGACCAGACTCGATCTTCCGGAGGGTCTCCGGGGAGACGCGTGCGTCGAGTGCGGTCTCGAGCATCGAGCGCTCTCTCCTGGCGCGACGCAGCAGGGCGCCGAGGCGGCGTCCGCGCTCGACCTCCGCCGCGGTGAGCGGCAACCTGACCATGGTCGGATTATAGTACCGGGATAATATGACCGGGATAGTTATTGGTAACCGAGAAAGGCGTCGCATGATCGAGATCCTGGACCCCGCCGAACTGCCCCGAGCGAAGGCGGCAGGTGCCCTGGTCGCCGACATTCTGCAGACGCTGAAGAGCCGCAGCGCAGTGGGCACCAACCTGCTGGACATCGACCGGTGGGCCAAGCAGATGATCGCCGAAGCCGGAGCGCTGTCCTGCTACGTCGACTACGCGCCGTCCTTCGGACGCGGGCCGTTCGGCCACTACATCTGCACCTCGGTCAACGACGCCGTGCTCCACGGACTGCCGTACGACTACACGCTGGCCGACGGTGACCTGCTGTCACTCGACCTCGCCGTCTCCAAGGACGGCGTCGTCGCCGACTCCGCGATCAGCTTCCTCGTGGGCGACGCGACACCCCAGGAGAGCGTCGCGCTGATCAGCGCGACCGAACGCGCGCTGCACGCAGGGATCGCGGTCGCCGGGCCGGGGGCTCGCATCGGCGACATCTCCCACGCCATCGGCTCGGCCCTCACCGAAGCAGGCTATTCGGTCAACACCCAGTTCGGAGGCCATGGCGTCGGCTCGACGATGCACCAGGACCCGCACGTGCCGAACACCGGACGGCCTGGCCGCGGCTACAAACTGCGCCCCGGGCTGCTGCTGGCGCTGGAGCCATGGGTCATGGCGGACACCGCCGAACTCGTCACCGACGCCGACGGCTGGACACTGCGCAGCGCGACCGGCTGCCGGACCGCACACAGCGAGCACACGATCGCCATCACCGACGACGGAGCCGAGATCCTCACCATGCCGCAGCACTGACACTTCCCGACGTCCCGTAGGTATGCCTAGACCATCCCCGACCGCCGTCTAGGAGGGTCGAGGCCGGTGAAGATAGGCCGTCGCTGCGGATGGGAAGCAGTCCCGGCGAGACGAGCATGGATGTCGTCAGCAGGACGACCGCTCGGACCGAGGAGTCTGCGATGTTCGGATCGCCGGAGCTCTACTTCGATCTCGCCAAGATGCACCACAAGGAACTCATCGACGAGGCCGCCCGGGAGCGGGTCGCGGCGTGCGCGCTGTGGCACCGCCGGATCGGCGGCAAGGCACGCAACCGTGTGCCCCGATGAGAGCGAGCACACAGGCCCGGGAGCCCGAAAAGGCCCCCGGGCCTGTCCGTCCGCGCCGGTACGCTGTCGCGCGTGGGAAGTCAGCGAGGTGGGGTGAGCTCCACGATGGTCGGGCGTGACCGCGAGCTGCGGCAGTTGACGCAGCTGGTGGCGTCGCGCCGGCCGGCCGTGGTGTTCGTCGGCGGCGAGCCCGGCATCGGCAAGACCCGGCTGGTCCGGGAGCTGCTGCCGACCCTGCCCGAGCAGGCCGTGGTGCTGGTCGGCCAGGCCGAGCCCGACTCCCTGGCCCGCCCGTACGAGCTGCTGCTCGACGCGGTCGACGGCGCCGACGGCGTGCAGGTAGACCCCGAGCGGCTGGCCGCGCTGACCGACGCGCGCCGCAGCCCCGTCGAACGCCTGCACAGCGGGCTGGCGCTGGTCGCCGACCTGGTCGGCGACGACCCCTCGGTGATCGTGTTCGAGGACCTGCACTGGGCCGACTCCGAGAGCGCCGCGCTGTTCGAGCGCCTGGCCGACACCGACGGCCCCCGCCTGCTCATCGGCACGTACCGGCCGGACGAGGTCAGCAGCCGCCACCCGCTCGCGTCGCTGCTGGAGCGCATGGAACGCCGGCACGCCGTGGCGCACCTGCGGTTGGAGCGGCTGACCGAGGCCGAGACCGCGGCGCTGCTGGCCACCGTCACCGGCAAGCCGGTGTCCTACCGCACCGCCGCCGCGCTCTACCACCGCACCGGCGGCAACCCGTTCTTCCTGGAGGAACTGCTCGGCTCCTGCCAGCCCGACGACCTCGACGCCCTGGTCGAGCAGCCGCTGCCATGGAGCCTCGCCGAGGTGCTGCGCCGCCAGGTGGCCAGCCTCGACGCCGACGCGCAGCGCGTGGTCGAGGCTGCCGCGGTGCTCGGCCGCCGAGCCCCGTTCGACCTGCTCGCGACCGTCACCGGGGCCAGCGAGAACGAGCTGATCAGCGTCCTGCGCGACCTGGTCGTGCGCGGGGTGCTGGTGGAGGCCGGCGAGGACGAGTTCAGCTTCCGGCACGCGCTGGTCCGCGAGGCCATCACCGGGCAGATGCTCGGCCGCCAGCGCCGCCGCCTGCACGAGAGCGCCCTGGAGGCGCTGCTCGACGGCGGCGACGCCGACCCGGCCCTGATCGCCCACCACGCGCAGGCCGCCGGCCGGTACGCCGACATGGTGTCCGCCGCCCGCCGCGGCGCGGTGCTGTACCTGGCGATCGGGTCGGCGTACCAGGCGCTGCAGCTGGCCGAGATGGGCATGGCCGAGGACCCCGAGGACCTGACCCTGCTGTCCGCCGCGGCCCGTGCCGCCTGGCTGGCCGGGCTGGTCGACGACGCCGCCGGGTACGCCCAGCGCTGGCGCGACCTCGCCGACGGGCCCGCCGACCGCGCCGACGCGCTCTACCTGCTGATCCGGCTCGCGTGGGAGACCGACGACGAGCCGTGGCTGGAGAAGGTCACCACCGACATCGAACGGCTCATCGCCCAGCTGCCGCCCGGCGCGGACAAGGCCCGGGCGATGACCGCCGTGGCGCAGTCGGCGATGCTGCGCGACCACGACGACGAAGCCCTCGAATGGGCCGACCGGGCCCTCGCCCTGGCCGCCGAGTTCGACCTGCCCCAGATCCGGCTCGCCGCCCTGGTCGAGAAGGGCATCGTGCTGACCGGCCACCCCGACCGGTCCGAGGAGGGCCGGGCCACCCTGTCCGGCCTCGTCGACGAGGCCGAGAAACTCGGCGAGTGGGTGCTGGCCGCGCGGGCGCTGAACCGGCTGGTGAACATGCCGCAGGCGTCGTCGCTGACCGAGCAGGCCGAGCTGCTGGAGCGCATGCGCGGCGACGCCGAGCGGGCCGGATTCGAGTCGCTGGCCGTCGCGGCATACTTCCAGGGCCTGGCCCGGCTGGCCATGCGCGAAGGCGACCTGCAGGCCGCGATAGGCGCGCTCGACGAAGGCCGCTCCCGCGACCGCGGCTACCTCTACTCCGGCCGCCGCGCCGACTTCCACGCGGTCTTCCTCGCCGGTCTGTGCCTGGAGTCGGGCAACCTCGACCGGGTGCAGCGGCTGATCACCGATCTGTCGGGCATCGAGAAGGTCGACCCGTTGGTGCTCGACGGCCTCGGCTTCCACCTGGCCTGCCGCCGGGGCGACCTCGACGGCGCCGACGCGCTGCTCGACCGGGTGCTCGACGGGCTACGCCAGCAGGCGTGGCGCAGCGGCGAGCAGGCACACGACCTGCTGTCCGCGGCACTGCACGCCGGACTGCCGCTGCCCCGCCTACGGCAGCTCGCCGCCGAACTGCTCGACGGCCAGGTCTGGGACCACTGGCGGGCACTGGTCGAGGCGCAGCTCGCCGAGGTGTGCGGGCAGGACTCGGCCGCGCTGGACGGCTACCGTTCGGTCGCCGAGTCGCCGCTGCTGGCCCTGGCCGTACGCGGCACCGCCCACCTCGGCGCGGCTCGCTGCCTGCTGGCGCTGGGCCGCGACGCCGAGGCGGCCGGCTGTGTCGAGCGCGCCGGCGAACTGCTGCGCCGCTGGACCGGCTGGCGGGTGGAGCAGCTCGGCCAGTTGCGGGCCCAACTCGGTCTCGCCCCCGCCGACGGACGGCAGACGGTCACCGGCGTCTCCGCGCTGACGACCCGCGAGCGAGAAGTCGCGCTGCTGGTCGCCGACGGCCTGACCAACGCCGAGTTGGCCCGCAGGCTGTACATCTCACCGAAGACCGCGGCCGTGCACGTCTCCAGCATCCTGCGCAAACTCGGCGTCGCCTCCCGCACCGAGGTCACCACGGCCCTCACCCGCTGACCGCCACGTCGCCCCACGCCCAGGCTCGACGGAGCCAGGCGGGTCGAAGGCCAGACCGTTCTCGTCGCAGGCGTTGAAGATGCGCAGCCGACCTACAGCGAACCTCAGGCTGAGCGTGACACTGCCATCAGCCGGAAAATCGCCGCTGAACTCCCGCAATTCGGTGCCCCGAAGCGTCTGACCCGCCAGCGCCCCCAGCTCCGGCAGGGGTTCCGCCCGCCACGAAAGGCGGAAGCCGTCCGAGGTCCCCCACGTCAGGGGTCGGCTGATGTCCACGCTGCCGAACGTGATCGACAGGTCGTCGAGCTTCTGGTGGTTGACCAGGACATGGTCATCGCCGAAGTCGAGCAGAACCGGACAATCCGAGAACCACTCGTCCGCGTCGAGATCCCAGACCAGCCAGACGTGTCGCAGTACGCGGCCGGTCAAGGCGCCCAGCCGACGTCCATGCGCAGCCACCACCACCTCAAGGCCATGCAACCAGCGCGGCTCGTAGCCGGCGATGCCGAAGTCGAACATGAGGGGATTGTGCCCTTCACCGCCGGACCCTCGGCCAGGCCGCCGCTACGTGTGGCACTTCACGCTGACGATGATCGCGTCCTCGGGCAGTTCGGCCAGCAGGGGCAGAATGTCGCCCGGGTGCGGGGGCGCGTCGTTGCGGTGAGCGCAGCTTTCCCAGGTGTCGCAGCTGCCGTGGGTGGCCCTGCCGTCCTGCTGCACCCACCAACCGTCCAGCGTCAGCAGGTCGGTTCCGCGCCGTGCGAGGCGGGCAGCTTGACTCATCACCTCGTTCCGGCCAGCGGCGAACAGCCGGGTGAGGTCATCGCCGTAACCCAGGACCGTGTCGAGAAGGTCCCACGGATAGACCTTCAGGAACGCGCTGATCATCGGCTGAGCCCCGTAGGAACGGCGTCGCGTCGCGATGTCCTCGAAAAGGCTGAGAATGTGGATCTCTCCGAACGTCTCGATGGGCAGAGCGGGCGGAAACTGGTCCGTCAGTTGCTGCCAGAGATCGCACATGCCCGCCGCCAGCCCCACCGCGCGATCGTGTGCTCCGGAGAGTTCGAGGAGCCCGGCCGGCCCCCCGGCGCACAGGCCGGGCCGGCTGGGAAGGGGGACGCCGTCGTACTGCGGCGGGTCGTGCAGCAGCCGCGGGTCGTCCTCCCAACCGGGGGCGATCCAGAACCCGCTGCCGTCGCTGCTGCCACGAATCAGCCATGAGTCCCAGACATCGCGTTCATCGGGGTGGCCCTGCATCGCCTCAAACGGCGCGAGCGCCTCATCGAGCGCGGCTTCCAGCCTGCCCTGCGCCGCGGCCGAAAGGCAGACGGTGACTCGGGTGCTCCCCATGACCCCTCCTGTGCGCGTGGTGCCGAAAGGCTAACTTGGGCGGTCGCCGCCCGACGCGCCGCCGACGCATGATGATCGAAGAGGGTCGTCCCTGATCGATCCGGCCGGGCCGTCACGTTCTGGCGGCGGGCCGAGTGATACCGACTGCGTTCCCGCTGCTCTACCTGGGCCCGGTCGTCGCCTCGATGGTCCTGGCCTCCGCCGCCTGATCCCGTCCGACCCTGGCGGCGCAGCCCTGAGCCCCGGTCGCGGCCGGGGCTCAGGCCGGCAGGCGGGTGAAGAAGTGGGTCACGGCGACCTCGCGGAAGCCGAGCCTGGCGTAGAACCGCCGTGGCCAGTCATCGGCGCTCGCCTCCAGGAACACCAGGTCGCAGCCGGCGTGCCGGGCCCGGCGCAGGGCCGTGTCGAGCACCGCGCGAGCCAGGCCCCGGCCCTGGTGGGCCGACCGGGTCTGCACGTCCTCGATCTGCGCGATGCCCGCCGCGGCGTCGAGGTAGAGATCGGCGTGTGCGACGACGCGGCCGTGCTCGTCGCGTACGCCGAGGAAGGTCACCTGCGGCGCGGCCCGCAGCCGGGTCACGCGGCGGTCGACGAGCTGCTCGATCACCTCGGCCGACACGTGGGGAAGCTCGGACTGCCAGGAGTCGCGGTCGGTATCGCGCAGCTCGTCCAGGGCGATCTCGGCCACGATGACAGCCGGGTCGGTGGGGCGGTCGGCCGGTCGGTCGTCGTGGCGCATGAGCACGTCGCGCGCGTGGAGGTGGCGGGTGTCGAGCAGCTGCGGGGCGAGCAGTTCGCCCAGCCGCTCGTCGTGGACGACGATGTTGCGGTGCGCGCAGCCCTCGGCAGCCAGCACCCGCTCGGCGGTCTCCGACGCGGCGCGGAGGTCGCCGGCGTGGGTGACCACGAACTTGTTGTGGTCGTAGGAGTGGAAGTAGGTGCCGCTGAACACGGCGAATCCGGCCGGGGTGTCGACGATCCGCTCCGCCTGCGCGCGCATCGACGCACGCAGAAAGCCGATCATTCGCGCCGCGTCGTGTTGGTCCTGGTCGCCGTGTGTTGGCTGGGCCGTGTTCATCCTGGTGCTCCGTCCGTGCGGCTGCCCGACGCGGCAACCGGTCGTGGCGGACCATGTTGCCACTTCGCGCGTTCGCCGCCTCTGGCGGCTCTGCCGGCCGGCCGCGGTCGTCCCGGTGATCCGGCGGTGGCCATCGGGACGACCGTGCGGGCCCGGGTGGCCTCAGGCGGGGTACGGCGAGGTCGCCTTGGCGGCCTGCAATGCCCGCGCCCACCACGTCAGCTGGTCGAGGAGCCTGCCGGCCGCGGCGGCGGGCGCCGCCGGGTCCTTCGGCTGCCCGGCGCCGTCGAACTGCTTCCACCCGCCGTGGAAGCTGACCGTGTCCCGGGTGGTGACGGCGTGCAGTTCCGCGAAGACCGGTCGCAGGTGCTCGACGGCCCGCAGGCCGCCGGACAGACCGCCGTACGACACGAACGCCACGGGCTTGGCGTGGAACTCCCGGCCGTGCGAGTCGATCATGTTCTTGAGCGCGGCCGGATAGCTGTGGTTGTACTCCGGCGTCACCACGACGAACGCATCCGCGGCGGCGAGCCGGTGGGCGAGTCCGGGCGGCTGCTCGGTCGGCGGCGAGCCGGTCGCGTCGGCTGCCAGGTCGACCAGATCTACCTGGACGTCGTCGCGGTGCTGCGTCTGTTCGACGAACCAGTCGGCCACCGTGGGGCCGAATCGTTCGGGGCGGACGCTGCCGATGACGACGGCAAGCCTCACCTGGGTGTGGGACACGTGTTTCTCCTGTTGGCCGGCTGGACGGATACGGGCCACGCTAGAAGTTAAAGATCACTTGAGGTCAAGCTCGGCCGGGTCCGCGGGTCGGGACACCCCCCTTGACAACGCACGCGCGTCGATGTTTTCTGTGAACGTTCACAGCTGGCGTCCGGTCTGCTGTGGATGCTCCCCCGATGTGTCTGTGAGCGACTCACACATCAGGAGGAATCATGCACAGAGCAAAGGCACTGCTGGCCGCGGCGGCGCTCGCCGCGGCGGCGGCGCTGGCCGCGCCCGCGCTGCCCGCCGCGGCGGCGTCGACGGTCACCAACCCCGGGTTCGAGTCCAACGGGGCGAGCCAGACGCCGACCGGCTGGTCGGAGTCGGGCACCGTCGCGGCGTCCAAGAGCGAGGCGGGCGGGCGCAGCGGCAGCTACCGCGGCACGCACTGGTCGGCTTCGGCGTATACGGTCGAGACGTACCAGACCCTGACCGGCCTGAGCACCGGCTCGTACACGCTGAGCGCTTGGGTGCGCTCGGGAGGCGGGCAGTCGGCGGCGTACCTGGCGATGAAGAACTGCGGCGGCGCGCAGGCGCAGGTCAACATCCCGACCAGCAGCAGCACCTGGGTGCAGGTGTCGGTGACGGCCAACGTCTCCTCGACGTCGTGCACGCTGAGCGTCTACTCCAGCGCCGCCGCCAACCAGTGGATCAACGTGGACGACGTGACCTTCGTGAAGGGCACCACCGGCGGCACGTCGCTGCAGGTCAAGGGTGGTGACCTGTCGTCGCTGAAGAAGAACGAGGACTTCGGCGCGCTGTACTACACCAGCTCCGGGACGCAGGGCGACGCCATCGCCATCCTGAAGAACGCGGGCATGAACTACGCCCGGCTCAAGGTGTGGGTGAACCCGGCCGACGGCTACAACAACAAGGCCCGAGTGCTGACCATGGCGCAGCGGATCAAGTCGCAGGGCCTGAAGCTGCTGGTCGACTTCCACTACTCCGACTCCTGGGCCGACCCGGGCAAGCAGGTCCCGCCCGCGGCGTGGTCGGGCTACTCGCTGGCGCAGCTGAACACCGCGGTCTACAACCACACCTACGACGTGCTCAACGCGCTCAAGGCGCAGGGCACCACGGCGGACATGGTGCAGGTCGGCAACGAGATCAACCCCGGCATGCTGCTGCCCACCGGCAGCAGTTCCAACTGGGGCAACCTGTCGCAGCTGCTCAAGTCGGGTGTCAACGCGGTCAAGGCCGTCAACTCCTCGACGCTGGTGATGCTGCACCTGGCCGAGGGCGGCGACAACGCCACCTTCCGCTGGTGGTTCGACCAGGCCGTGGCGTACGGGGTGCCGTTCGACGTGATCGGGGCGTCGTACTACTGCTACTGGCACGGGCCGCTGTCGGGGCTGCAGAGCAACCTCAACGACATGGCCGCCCGGTACGGCAAGCCCGTGATCGTGGCCGAGACGGCGTACGGGTTCACCACCGCGCAGGACGACGGCGAGACCAACATCTTCACCTCGTCGCTGGCGAGCACCTGCGGCTACCCGGCCAGCGCGACCGGGCAGCGCGACGCGTTCCAGGCCGTGGTGAACGTCGTGAAGAACGTGCCCAACGGCCGCGGCATGGGCGTCTTCTACTGGGAGCCGGCGTGGACCGCGCAGGCCGGTGCGGGCTGGGACCCGACCAACCCGTCGTCGGGCAACGGCTGGGAGAACCAGGCCCTGTTCGACTACAACTCCCGGGCGCTGACCGCGATGTCGGTGTACGGGTCCATGTAAGAGCGACGCCGCCGGGTGGTAGGGCACCCGGCGACGCCGCCGTTGACAGCCGACGCGACTGTTGCGAGTATGTGAACGCTCACAGACACATCGGCAACATGTCCGACATCGACGCGTCACCCGCACCGCGCGGGCGACGCCCCGCTCAGCCGACTTCGATCACCCGCACGCCGCCTGCCGGCACGGTCACCCCGGCGGGGAACGACGTCCCGTCGAGCACGTCCACGCCGACCACGTCCGGCACGACCACCGGCTCGTCGCCGTGGTTCAGCAGGAACAGGTGACCGCCGCGGCGCACCGCCTCGACCGCGTCCGGCAGGCCGCGCGGACGCGACACCCCGGCCGCGTCGAGGGCCGCCGACAGCAGCGGGCGCAGCCCGTCCACGCTGGTCGCGACATACCAGGCAGTGCCCCGGCCCAGCTCGTGCCGGGTGACGGCGGGGTGCCCGGCGTCGGGGCCCGTGGCGAACTCGGTGACCGTCACCGCGCCCGCCGGGCGGACCCGCTCCGACCACACCCGGGCCGTGCCGCCGTCGGACAGCGCGACCGTCTCGTGCTCGCGCAGCGGGTGGAACTCCTCGACGGACAGTCCGAGCACGTCGCGCAGCACGCCCGGGTACGCCCCCGGATGCACCGCGTCGTGCTCGTCGACGATCCCGGAGAAGTACGACACCAGCAGGTGCCCGCCCGACTCGACGAAACACCGCAGGTTCTTCGCCTCGGCCTCCCCGAGCAGATAGGCGCTGGGAGCGACCACCAGCTTGTACGCCGACAGGTCCGCCGCCGGATGCACGAAGTCGACGGTGGCGTGCTCGCGCCACAGGGCCGCGTAGTACGCCTCGACCCGCTCCCGGAAGCGCAGGTCCACGCTCGGGCGCCACTCCAGGTCCAGTGCCCACCAGGACTCCCAGTCCCAGACCACGGCGACCTCGGCGGACACCCGCGTGCCGCGTACCCCCGAAAGCCTGCCGACCTCACCGCCCAGCGCGACCACGTCGCGCCACAGGTCCGAGTCGGTGCCGGCGTGCGGCAGCATCGCCGAGTGGAACTTCTCCGCCCCGGCGCGCGAGGCCCGCCACTGGAAGAACAGCACCGAGTCCGAGCCGCGCGCCACGTGCGCGAGGCTGTTGCGGCGCATCTCCCCCGGGCGCTTGGCGATGTTGCGGGGCTGCCAGCTGACCGCGCCGGTCGAGTGCTCCATCAGCAGCCACGGCCGGCCGCCGCCCAGCGAGCGGCTCAGGTCCGCGGCCATGGCCAGGTCGATGTGGTTGTCGGGCTGCTCGGCGTTGAGGTAGTGGTCGTTGGAGACGACGTCGACCTCCGGCGCCCACCGCCACAGGTCCATGGACTTGCAGTTGGTGACCATGAAGTTCGTGGTGACGGGCAGGTGCGGGGTCGCCGCGCGCAGGGCGTCGCGCTGCAGCATGAAGCAGGCCAGGTTCTCGGCGGAGCTGAAGCGGGCGAAGTCGAGCCGCTGTGCCGGGTTGACCACGGTGTGGTTGGCGCGCGGGGCGTCGATCTCGTCCCAGTCGCCGTAGCGCTGGCTCCAGAACGTGGTGCCCCAGGCGGCGTTGAGCGCGTCGAGGTCGTGGTAGGTCTCGCGCAGCCAGCCGCGGAAGGCCTGCACGCTCGTCTCGCAGTAGCACTCGCCCAGCGGCGCGCCGTACTCGTTGTGGACGTGCCACATGACGACGCCGGGGTGGTCGCGGTAGTGCTCGGCGAGCCGGTGGGCCAGTTCGACGGTGGCGTGCCGGTACTCGGGTGAGCTGGGGCAGGCGGTCTCGCGGCTGCCGAAGCCGATACGCACACCGTCGCGGTTGACCGGCAGGGTGTGCGGGTACCGGCGGGAGAACCAGGCGGGCGGGGCGGCGCTGGGGGTGGCGAGGTCGACGCTGACCCCGCCCGCGTGCAGCCGGTCGATGATCTCGTCGAGCCAGCCGAACTCGTAGCGGCCCTGTTCGGGCTCCAGCAGCGCCCACGCGAAGATGCCGAGGCTGACCAGGTTGACCCCGGCCTGGCGCATCAGTGCGACGTCCTCTTCCTGCACCTCGCGCGGCCACTGCTCCGGGTTGTAGTCGCCGCCGAAGGCCAGCCCGCGCAGCCGCGGCACGACATGTTCGGTCTCGGACACGAATCCCCCTGACAAGCACGGTACGTCTGTGAACGTGCACAGTAACCGACCACCCGCCCGCCGCAAAGAGCCGGGCGATCATCGCCCCGGCCCGCCCGCCCTTCCCGCCGCAACTCTTAGAGAGTCGCGGCATCGGCGAACCCTTGACAGGCCAAGTCTTTAAGAGTTGCGGCGAGGAAGGGGCGGGCGGGCCCGCGGGCGGGGTGTGTAACGCGTCGGATACGGGGTCTTGACGGGCCGGATACGCGGCGAGCACACTGTGCCGCACTGTGAACGTTCACAGAGAATTCGCCTTTGACGGAGGACCTATGCGTACGAAGCGGCTCAGGTTGGTGATGTCCGCAGTGCTGGTCGGCGCCCTGGCAGCGGGCTGTTCGGGAGGCGGGCAGGAGGAGACCCCGCAGGAGACGGGCCCGGTCGAGCTGACGTTCTGGACCTGGGCGCCCAACATGGACAAGATCGCGGCGGTGTGGAACGCGGAGCACCCCGACATCAAGGTCACCGTCAGCAAGCAGGCGGGCGGCGACGAGGCGGCGGCGAAGTTCCTGACCGCGGCCAAGGCCGGCAACGCGCCCGACCTGGTGCAGGCCGAATACCAGATGCTGCCGTCGTTCGTGGCCGCCGAGGCGGTCGCCGACATCAAGACCGAGGTCGAGGGCGTGCGCGCCCAGTTCTCCGACGGCATCTGGAACCTGGTCACCCTAGGCACCGACGGCGTCTACGGCCTGCCGCAGGACAGCGGCCCGATGATGTTCTACTACCGCACCGACCTGTTCACCAAGTACGGCATCGCGGTCCCCAAGACCTGGGACGAGTACGCGGCCGCGGCCCGCACCGTGCACGCCAAGGACAAGACGGTCTACCTGGGCGGCTTCTCCAGCAAGGACCCGGGCTGGTTCGCCGGGCTGTCGCAGCAGGCGGGCGCGAAGTGGTGGTCCATCACCGGCGAGGCCTGGAAGGTCGGCATCAACGACGACGCGACGAAGAAGGTCGCCGGCTTCTGGGGCGGCCTGGCCAAGGACGGCGTCGTCGACACACAGGCCCCGTGGACGCCGGAGTGGAACGCGGCGCTCAACGGCGGCAAGATCCTGAGCTGGGCCTCGGCGGTCTGGGCGCCGGGCGTGCTGACCAGCAACGCCCCCGACGGCAAGGGCAAGTGGGCCATCGCGCCGCTGCCGCAGTGGAGCGCCGGCGAGAACTACTCCGGCTTCTGGGGCGGCTCGTCCATCGCCATCGCCGAGGGCAGCAAGCACAAGAAGGCCGCGGCGCAGTTCGCCTCGTGGCTGAACACCGACGCCAAGGCGCTCGACCTGCTCATCAAGGAGGCCGCGATCTACCCGGCGGCCAAGAGCGGCCAGGCCCTGATGACCACCGCGCCGGAGTACTTCGCCAACCAGGCCGACTTCTGGCAGCAGGCGACCACCATCGCCGGCACCGCGCGGGGCTTCACCTTCGGCCCCAACGTGAACGTCGCGTACAGCGCGTACAAGGACGCCTTCGACAAGGCGCTGCAGAACAAGTCCTCCTTCACGGACGCGCTGGGCGCGATGCATGACGCGACCGTCGCCGACATGAAGAAGTCCGGCTTCACGCTGGCGAGCTGATAGATGACCAAGGCAAACCGGGGCGCCCGTGCTCATCGCACGGGCGCCACCCCCTACCTCTACCTGGCCCCCGCGGTGGTGCTGTTCACCCTGTTCATCGCCGCGCCGATCGGGTACACCGCGTACCTGAGCCTGCGCCGGGTCCGGTTCTCCGGGCTGGGCCTGGGCAGGAAGTCGCGCACCGAGATCTTCGTCGGGCTGGACAACTACCGCACCGCCGTCGCCGACGGGGAGTTCTGGGCCGGCTGGCTGCGCGTGCTCGGATACGCCACCCTGGTGTTGGCTTTGATGCTGGGTCTGGCCCTGGTGTTCGCGCTGCTGCTGGACTCGGCGCGGGTGCGGCTGGCCCGCTTCTCCCGCATCGCGATCTTCCTGCCGTACGCGGTGCCCGGTGTGGTCGCCACCCTGCTCTGGGGCTTCCTCTACCTGCCCAGCCTGAGCCCGATCCACGCCACGCTGCGCGCCTTCGGCTTCGACGACGTGGACCTGCTCAGCCCGAACACGGTCATGTTCTCCATGGTCAACGTCGCGATCTGGGGCGGCACCGGCTTCAACATGCTGGTCCTCTACACCCAGCTGCGGGCCATCCCCCGCGACTACTACGAGGCCGCCCGCATCGACGGCGCGGGCGAGCTCGCCATCGCGCTGCGGGTCAAGGTGCCGATCCTGGCCCCGGCGATCGTGCTGACCACGGTGTTCTCCATCATCGCGACGATCCAGGTGTTCACCGAGCCGATGACGCTGCGGCCCATCTCCAACGCGGTCAGCTCCACCTGGAGCCCGCTGATGAAGGTGTACCGCGACGCGTTCGTCACCGGCGACCTCTACAGCGCCGCCGCGACGTCGCTGGTCATCGCCGCGATCTCCGTGGTGCCGTCACTGCTGTTCATGCGGCTCGTGCGCCGCCAGGCGTTCGGGGAGGAACGATGACGACCAAGGGGGTACGCCGGCCGCTGGGCCTGGCGCCCACCGCGGTGCTGCTGCTCGGGGCGCTGTACTGCCTGCTGCCGGTTTGCTGGGTGCTCGCCGCGTCGACCAAGACGCGCGGCGAGCTGTTCACCACCAACGCGTTCGCCCCGGGCACCGGTCTGTTCAGCAACATCGCCGACCTGTCGGCATACCGCGACGGGATCTTCTGGCAGTGGATGGCCAACACCGCGCTGTACGCCGGTGTCGGGGCGCTGCTGTCGACGGCCGTGTCGGTGCTGGCCGGATACGCGCTGGCGAAGTTCCGGTTCTTCGGCCGCAACATGATCTTCAACGTGCTGATCGGCGGCATCCTGGTCCCCGCCGTCGTGCTCGCGGTGCCGCAGTACCTGCTGCTGGCCAAGGCGGGGCTCGCCAACACGTACTGGGCGGTGCTGCTGCCGAGCATCCTGCACCCGTACAGCATCTACCTGGCCCGCATCTACGCGTCCGCGGCCATCCCGGACGCGCTGCTGGAGGCCGGGCGCATCGACGGGGCGGGCGAGAACCGGCTGCTGCGCGTGGTGGCGGTGCCGCTGATGCTGCCCGGCATGGTGACGATCTTCCTGTTCCAGTTCGTGGCGATCTGGAACAACTTCCTGCTGCCGTTCATCATGCTCGCCGACGACGAGCGCTTCCCGCTCACCGTCGGCCTCTACACGCTGCTGGCCACCGGCGCCAACCAGCCCGCCCTGTACAACCTCGTCATCACCGGCGCGCTGCTGTCGATCATCCCCCTGATCGCGCTGTTCCTGACCATGCAGCGGTACTGGCGTACGGACCTGTCCGGCGGGTCTGTGAAATCCTGATGACCGTGACCAACAAGCGGCGTCCCACGATCCACGACGTGGCCCGTGCCTCGGGAGTCTCCCGGGGCACGGTGTCCCGCGCCCTCAACGGCGACCCCTACGTGAGCACCGCCGCGCTCGCCGCGGTCCGCCGCGCCGTCGCCGAGACCGGGTACGTCGTCAACCGCGCCGCCCGCAGCCTGGTCACCCAGCGCACCGGCACCGTGGTCATGGTGCTGTCCGAGCCGCAGGAGAAGCTGTTCGAGGACCCGAACTTCAGCGTGCTGCTGCGCGTGGCCACCCGGCGGCTCGCCCAGCGCGACGTCGCCCTGGTCATGATGGTCGCCGGCGACGACGGCGACCGCGAGCGCGTGGTCCGCTACCTGCGCGGCGGCCACGCCGACGGGGTGCTGCTGCTGTCGGCCCACTCCGGCGACCCGCTGCTGGCCGAACTCGAAACCCTGGCCATCCCGGCGGTGGCCTGCGGCGCGGTCCTCGGCCGCGAGGGCGTCATCCCGTACGCCGCCGCCGACGACCGCGAAGGCGCCCGCCAGATGGCGCAGTACCTCGTCGACCAGGGCCGCAAGAAGATCGCCACGATCACCGGCCCGCTCGACACCCCCGGCGGGCTGAACCGCCTGGAGGGCTTCTGCGACGTGCTCGGCCGCAAGGCGGTCAAGAAGCTCATCGCGCACGGCGACTACTCCCGCCACAGCGGCGAAGCCGCCATGCGTGAACTGCTCGACCGCGTCCCGGACCTGGACGCCGTGTTCGTCGGCTCCGACCTGATGGCCGCCGGGGCCCTCGCCGTCCTGCGCGAACGCGGCCGCCGCGTCCCCGAGGACGTCGCGGTCGGCGGCTTCGACGACTCCGCCATCGCCGGGTCGACCCACCCGAAGCTGACCACCGTCCGCCAGCCCCTGGAACAGGTAGCCACCGAAACCGTGCGCCTGCTCCTGGAACTGATCGACGGCGCCGAAACCGTCGACTCCGTCATCCTCCCCACCGACCTCGTCACCCGCGAGTCCGCCTGAAGGAAGGGCACCTTCTTATCGCTATCCGTAGAAGAAGGTGCCCTTCCCAACAGAATCTGGAGATGGGCGCAGGTCAGGCGGGGGCTGCGGGGGCCCGCGTCAGCACGGCCACCGACCGCAGGTCGCGGTGGGCGTGATGCACAGAGCGCGCCGAGGATCGGCGGCCGGTGCTCGCCGAACCAGCGGCTGAGCTTGCCGAGGCTGTCGAAGAACGCCGCGAACACCGCCATGTGCCGGGGCAGGCGCAGACCGTACACATCGCGGAAACGCTCGGCGACCGCGCCGAAGCGGTCGTGCATCACCGACAGCGAGGCTTCGCGCTGTGACCGGTCCGGCAGCGCCGCGATGTCGTCGTACATGCGCCTGCTCTCCTTCGCTGATCCACTCGACCCACCACCATGCCACGCGCTACGCGCCGGGCAGGCGAGCATGGGACGGCAGCCAGCCGTCGTCCAGTTCGAACGCGAACAGCACGCCGTCGGCCTGGTCGGTCAGGCCGACCGTCTCGGCAGGACCCGTGGCCGCCCCGTCCGCGAACTGCTGCCGGCATTCCGCACCGTCAGCACCGGTGCACCGTCATCTCATTCGCCACCGCCGGAGCCTAGCCGCCCCGCCTCCTCAGGTGGGGGCGCCGGAAGGCGAAGGGGATCTTCGTCGTCCTGACTGGACAGCTCACTTGAGCGGAGTTCCGGCGGTGACCGGTATGGTGCGGCGACGGCCGACCGGCGGGAGGGCGATGTTCCAGGAGCGAGTGCTGCCCCATCCGGGCATGGCGTGGGTGCTGCGCGACTTCCGCGGCCCCGACGGTGGCGTGCGGCTGCTCGCGGGCGGTCCGGACGCGGCGCGTGCCTGGGACCCGGCCACCGGCGAGCAGGTCACGGTCTTCGACGCCGGCTGGCCGGGCACGTCCGACTTCCTGGTGTGCCACCCCGACGGGTGTGCTCCGGTGCTGGCCGTGGCCACCGAGAACGGTGTGTGGTGGCATGACACCGTCACCGGGGAGTGCCTCGAGGTCGACGAGAGCACGTCGGACCAGGTCGTGGGGCTGGCCACCGCCCGCATGCCCGACGGCACGCACACGCTGTTCGGAGCGGGGTTCCTCGGCCCGTTCGCCATCCTCCGGTGGGACGCGGCGACCCGTCGGCCGCTGCCCGATCTGGGCGGCCACGACGACCACCTCGCCGCGGTGGCCGTGGTCGGCCTGCCCGGCCGCGGCCCGCTCGTGACGGCGACGGGCCGTACGCACGCCATCCATCGCTGGGACCCGGCGACCGGTGCCGAGATCGGCGCACCGCTGGTGGGCCATGACGCCATCGCGCACTGGATGGGCTCCGTCGCCCTGCCCGACGGGCGGACGCTGTTCGTGTCCGGCGACTACGGCGGCACGGTGCGCCGCTGGGATCCGCTGACCGGCGAAGCCGTGGGCGGGCCGATCAAGGCCCACCAGGATCACGCGACCGTGCTGCCACTGCTCGTCGACGGCAGGCCCCAGCTGCTCACCTCCGGGATCGGTGCCGACGACGTGGTACGCCGCTGGGATGCGCTCACCGGGGAACTGCTGGACGAGCCCGCGCCCGGGTTCAGCCCCGTGGTGCTGACCGTGGACGGCGAGCAGCTGATCGCCACAGCCAGTCCGGCCGGTGTGCGGATCGGCCCGCTGCGCCTGACCTGACCGACGCCGTGGGTGCGAACCGGGCATTCAACAGGAAACTGCACGTACCTGGTGTCGCGCGCTGAGCCCACCGGATCCCCATCCCCTGGCCAGCGGGAATATCCGTCTCGCACCGGACGCTCCTGCACTTCGTCGTGCCCCGAAGGTGGCACCGCCCCGCCAGGTGCGGCGGCGGGTGTGACGCGTGTGGCAAATCTTCGGGCGGATGCGTCCGAACGGTCGGGTCGGACGTCATTGGTGCGCTCCGGACGGAGCACGTCGACGACGGAAGGAACAGAGATGCAACACACGAGCGCACGGTGGATCGCGCGATGCTCATGGGGCGTCGTCGTGCTGGCGGCCGCCGCCGGGTGCGCGACCCCGCCGGGGCAGGACGGCGCTGGTGGGCTGCAGCCGGCCTCGCAGACCGCCGCGCTGACGTCGGCCACGCCCTCGCCCGTGGCGTCGGCGAGCGCGCCGAGCAGCGCCGCGCCGTCGCCGGCCACGGCACGCGGCCTGGTCGTTCCCCGGCCCGACCAGGCGTTCCTGCTGCAGGCCGTCGACCGGGTCGAGGACCCGGTGCTGACCGTGACCGCGAGCGGGCGGATCGGCACCTACCCCGGCGGCGCGGACACCGGCGACCGCGAGCGGTTCATGCTGGTGCCGCTGTCGCCGGGCGCGAAGACCTACCAGCTCATGACCGCCCGGCTGCGGGTGGGCGGTGAGCCGTGGTGCGCCGGGATCAAGGCCGCGGTCCTGCACGCCGTGGCATGCGACGCGGCCGCGTCGGCGCAGCGGGTGACGCTGCTCGCGCGTGGTGCGGACGCCTCGGGCGCGGCGACGTTCGACCTGGTCGTCGGCGGATACCAGGTGGAGGTCGGCAAGGACGGAAAGGTGTCGCTGAAGAAGCAGGGAAGTGCGCCGGCCGGGACGCGCTTCCGGTTCGTCCCCGCGGGGACTGCCGGACCGAGGCCGTGACGGCGGGGTGTTGATGTCCGACGTCGAGGAGTTCGACGCCTTCTACGCCGACACGTCGTGGCGGGTGCTGGGCCAGCTGTGGACCATGACCGGCAGCCGGGCCGAGGCCGAGGACGCGGTCGCCGAGGCGTACGCGCGGGCCTGGCAGCGCTGGCGGCAGGTGCGTGAGTGCGACAGCCCCGAGGCGTGGGTGCGGCGTACGGCGTCGCGGATCGCGATCAGCACCTGGCGCAAGGCGATCAACCGGATGCGCGCGCACCACCGGGCCACCCCCGACCAGGAACTGGCCGGGCTCGGGCCGGACCATGTCGCGCTGGTCCACGCGCTGCGGCAGATCCCTGCCGAGCAGCGCCGGGCGATCGTGCTGCACCACCTGGTCGGGCTGAGCGTCGCCGAGGTCGCCGCCGAGGTCGGGGCGCCCCAGGGCACGATCAAGGCCAGGTTGCAGCGCGGGCGGCGGGCGCTGGCCGGCTGGCTCGACGACCTGCCCGACCCGGCCCACATCCCGCACCAGCCGACCACGAGAACGGAGTCCACGAATGGCTGAGCAGCGCGGCGAGGACGAGGCGCTGGTGGGACAGCACCTGGCCGCGCTCGCCGACCACGGTGCCCGGATCGGCCGGCTGGCGCCCACCGATCAGGTCCGCCGCCGGGGCGAGCGGCGACGTCGCCATACCCGGCTCGCGACGGTCGCGGGCGGCGTGGCCGTGGTCGCGGTGTTCGCCGGGGTTTACGTGACGCAGCGTGGTTTGGGCACCACGGACGTGCCGGTGGGGACTGAGACGCGACCGCCGTCCGCGTCGTCCACCCCCGCGGTCACGGTCACGCCGAAGGTCGACCCTTCGGCGGTGGGCGGCACCGGCGTGCCGGCCCGAGACCAGGCGGTGTGGCTGCAGGCGACCACCACCAGCGGCTACCCGCTGCTGACCGCCCTGCCCGACAACGTCGTGTCCGCGGTGGGCGAGGACGCCGCCACGGAACAGGCACTGTTCGCGCTCGTTCCGACCACCCCCGGTGCGAAGGAGTACCAGCTCAAGACCGGCACGGCCGGATCATTCGGCGAGCCCGGCTGTGTGACGTCGGACGGCGACCGGTTCACCGTCGAGGCGTGTGACGCGTCTCGTGGCGAGCAGCGGGTCGTTCTCCGCGGTCAGGCCGCACCTTACGAAGTGGTGGTCAACGGCCGGGCACTGAAGATCAACACCGGCGGCGTGTCCGCCGTCGCGCCCGGACAGGGCAGCCCACTGACCTTCATCGTCCGCGGGCAGGCTCAGGGCACGGTCGGCTGAGCCTGGCCACGGGCGGACGGGAACAGGGCCGGTCACACCGACGTCGGTGTGACCGGCCCTCGGCTTCCCAGGTCAGGAGTGCCGGTAGGCGCCGATGATGGTCTGCTCGAAGCCGCTGCCGGCCGAGGCGTCGACCTTCACCCGCAGCGACACCGCCTGCCCGGCAGGGGCCTCGGGCAGCTGCGCCCGGTACGTCCCGTCGGCTCCGCTGCGCACCGGCACGGGCGTCCAGGTGCTCCCGCCGTCGGTGGACGTCCACAGCCGGAACGAGGTAACCCGCTGCGCCGCGACCCCGTGCGCCTGGCGCACCGTGAAGCCCGCCGATCCCCCGGCCGGCTGGTTGGCCGTGTCCAGCGGCAGCGCGTAGTCGACCGACAGCAGCGGTAGCGGTGCGCTGCCCGTGCCCGCCGGCGCCGCCGAACGGAACGTCCACGCGGTGCTGACCTTCGTCGACACCGGCAGCATCGTGCCGGCGTCCAGGTCATAGGTGAGCCGGTAGTCGGCCGCGGCCGCCCCGATCGCGAAGTCGCCGAACGACTCGGGCACCGTGCCGACCAGTTGACCGTCGCGGTGCAGGGTCAGTGACCGGACGGTCTCGTACGACCAGGCGTCGCCCCACCCCAGGCAGTCGAAGCGCTGGTGCTGGTCGGCCAGGTCCACCAGCTCGATGTGCAGGCTGCCGCGGGTGCGGCTGGGCGGCGTGGGCACGCAGCCGCTGGTCGACGGTGTCGGGTCGTCGTACCAGTCGGGCCGCAGCGGCTGGCGCACCCACACCTTCTGCTGCGTGCTGCCGGGCGCGTAGCGGCGCAGCGACTCCTGGGTGACCACGCCGGAGTCGCCGAGGATGTCGTAGAACGCCTCGTCGAGCCAGGCGAACCCGGAGGAGATGTAGTCGGCGCGGTCGCCGCCGACGCCGTTGATGGAGTTCTCGGCCAGGAAGAAGCCCTCCGGGCTGAACCCGTAGCGCTTGTGGCCGGTGCCGCCGCCGGCCATATCCAGCCGGTGGAAGCGCTGGTCGATGCGGGCCAGGCCGGCCCGCTCCGCCGCGGTGACCTCGTGGGACAGGTCCTGCGGGATGCCGCCGGCCAGCGGCTCGATGAGGTCGTACAGGAACGGGCTCTGCCCGGGCTCGCCCGGGGCGTGCAGCCCGAAGACGCTGTACGCCTGGAACGAACCGACCCCGGCGCCGGCGACCGGCACGGCGTACACGCTCTCGCCGTGGGCCGTCCCGCCCCAGGCGAAGGCGAAGTCGCTCCAGCTCGGGCCGTGCCGCGGGGTCTGCACGTAGAGGATGCCCACCGAGCTCGCCTGCGTCGCCACGCCCTGCACCGCCGCCGAGACCGGGGTCGCGCGCGCCGCGTCCACCAGCACGGTGGTGTCGGCGCCGACCGTGACGTCCGGGTCGCCGCCCAGCGCCATCCGCTGCCGGTCGCCGAACTCCATGAGCTGGCCCATCACGCTGTACCGGCCGGCGGGCACGCGGAACGTCCGGGTCTCGCCCGGCGCGAACGCCACGTACCGCGAGAAGATCGCCACGTCGTCGATGTTGGCGATCTGCACGAACAGGTACGGATCGTCGGCGGCGGTGGTGCCCGGCAGTGCCGTCGCGCCGACCGTCAGCTCGTGGCTCGGCGGCTCGACGTAGAACATGACGGTGGTGCTCGCCACGAACCCGCCGCCGACCGCACGGGCGGTGACCACGGCCGTGTACAGGCCGGGCGCGCCCGCCAGCCGGGACTGGTCCAGGCGCAGGGTCTGCTGGGCCGTCGCGCCCGCGGCGATGACCGCCGAGCGCGGCGACAGCGTGGCCACACCCGGCCCGGCCGGCACCCCGTGCCGGTCGGTCACCGCGGCGCTGAACACGACCGCGGCCGGACCCGTGCCGGTGTTCGTCCAGGACAGGCCCGTCGTGGTGGCGCCGGTCTGCGGGTGGGCCAGCGTGCCCAGGTTCACCAGGCCCTGCCCGCTGACGACGCCGTGCAGCGCCCGTGCGGCGTTCAGCCGTCCGGAGCCCACCGCGTACGCGTCGGCGCCGGGCAGCGGATCGGCCGCCCCGACCAGCGCGGCCTTGAGCTGGGCGGCGTTCCAGTCCGGGTGCCGCTGCACCAGCAGCGCCGCCGCCCCCGCGACATGCGGCGCCGCCATCGACGTGCCCGAGGAGGCCGTGTACCGCTCGTCGACGATGCGGCCCATGCCGGTGCCGGCGGCGCGCGCGGCGACGATGTCGACCCCGGGTGCCACCAGCTCGGGCTTGGCAGCCCAGGTGCTGAGCAGTGGTCCGCGGCTGGAGAACTCGGCGAGCGTGTCGGTGTGGTCCACCGCGCCGACGGTCAGCGCCGACGCCGCCGCGGCAGGTGCGAAGACGTACCCGTCGTACGGGCCGTCGTTGCCCGCCGAGAGCACGAACAGCGTGCCGTACTGCGCGGTCAGTGCGTTGACGGCCTGCGACATCGGATCGTCGCCGTCGTTGGTCTCCCAGCCGCCGAGGCTCATGTTGACCACATCGGCTCGCGACGCGGCCCACTGCATGCCCGCGATGACCGCCGACTCCGAACCGTAGCCCTCGTCGTCGAGCACCTTGCCGATGGCCAGCCGGGCCCCGGGGGCGACGCCCCGGCGCTGCCCGGCCGATGCCGCGCCGGTGCCCGCGATCGTCGCCGCGACGTGGGTGCCGTGGCCGTGACGGTCGACGCCGTCGCCGGGCGGGTCGTTGAAGTCGGCCCATTCGGCGATCCGGCCCTGCAGGTCGGGGTGGGTGAAGTCGGCCCCGGTGTCCAGCACCGCGACCCGGCTGCCCTGCCCCTCGAAGCCCGCCGCCCACGCCTGCGGCGCGGAGACCTGGCGAAGGTTGGCATCCAAGCCGGTGGTCGTCAGGGCGGGTTCGGCGGGAGTGGGCGCCGCCGCGGTGGTGCGGACCCGGCGGTCCAGCCACACCTTCGCCGCCGCCGGGGCGGTGCGTGACTGCGCGGGCGCGGTAGGCCTGCTCGCGGACAGGTCGCGCAGCAGTTCCGGACCCGACGCCTTCGACTGCCACCCGGCGACCGCGCCGATGCTGGGCAGTGCGGTGGGCCGTCGCAGCCGGGCCGTGAGCGGGTCGGCCGACCGCGCCAGCGCGCCGGATCCGGCCGGACGCACGATCAGGGGGAGGTCCTTGGTCCGCGTGTCGTCGTAGCCCTGCTGGATCAGGCCTGTCACGTCGAACAGCGACTCGTCCAGCGTCGCGCCGATCAGCCCGGCGACCTGGCCCGGGATGACGCGGACGTGCCCGTCCGGTCCGCAGCTGCGGCGCTGCACGCCGCCGGTCCCGGCCGGTTTCACGCTCACCACCGGGCACCGGGCTTTGCCGGTGTGGACCGTCACGACGTCACCGGTCAGCAACGTCACCGTGTAGGTCCGCCCGGCAGGCAGCACCGGGGACGTCCCGACACCTGCTGTCGGGACCCGCGGCGGTGCCGCGGCGACGGGGCCGGGCGCGACGGCCAGCAACCCGATGGTCACTGCTACGGCCAGCAGGCCGCGTGGTCTACCTCTGAACATCGTGGACTTCCTCCCCATGGACGGGCCCGCGCTCAGGGCGAGCCGCAGGCCTCCATCCCTTCACGACAGTGGCCCCACGTCAGGTTGGAAATCCACGGCAGACATCTGCCGTACGAGAGGCCGTGCTCGAAGGGCGGCCGACACGCTCGATCGGCCGTCAGGCCGAAGGCGCAGTCAACGGGGAGGTGCAACCGGAACAGGCCGCCTGCTGGGGGCAGGCGGCCTGTTCCGGTCGATCACGCGACCTTGCGGCGGTAGACGCGCATCGCGAAGGCGTAGGCGACCACGAGGATGGCGGCGCACCAGCCCAGCGCGATCCAGATGTCGTTGCCGACGGGCTGCTGGTCGAACAGCGCCCGGATCGCGTTGACGATCGAGGTGACGGGCTGGTTCTCGGCGAAGGCCCGGACCGGGGCGGGCATCGTGGCGGTGGGCACGAACGCCGAGCTGATGAACGGCAGGAAGATCAGCGGGTACGAGA
>NZ_JAAOTI010000050.1:0-28547 GCF_011297315.1 Catellatospora chokoriensis | reverse complement strand
CGATCCGGTCCAGCCACACCGCCGTCGACAGGTTCGACACCCGGCTGCCGCCGGACACCGACGCCGCCTTCGCGCTCCACTCCGGGTTCACGTAACCACGCGCCCCCGAGTACGGGTTGTCGACCTTCACACCGGGCACGGTCGGGCTGGGACTCGGGCTCGTCGGCGCGCTCGGCGACGCGCTCGGGCTGGCCGGGGCACTCGGGCTGGCACTCGGGCTGGCCGGCGTGCTCGGCGACGCGCTCGGGCTGGCGGGCGTGCTGGGGCTCGCGGTCGGGGTGACCCCGCCGACGGTGCACGCGACGTTGTTCAGGGTGAACGCGGTCGGCTTCGGGTTGCTGCCGGTCCACCGGCCGTTGAAGCCGATGCTGGTCGACGCGCCGGTGCCGAGGGCGCCGTTCCACGACAGGTTGGTCGCGGTGACGTTCGCGCCGGAGGCGGTCCAGTTCGCCGACCAGCCCTGGGTGAACGTCTGCCCGCTCGGGAAGGCGAACTTCAGGGTCCAGCTGGTGAGCGCGTCGCCGGTGTTCTTGACGACCACGGTGCCGGTGAAGCCGCCGCTGCCGGTGCCTTCGGTCCAGTCGTTCGTGGTGTACGTGATGTCGCAGCCGGGGGCGGCGTGCGCCATGGTCGCGGGAATCGTGATGAGGCCGGCGACCACGAGGGTGCTCGCGCCGGACAGCGCTACGAGCTTGCGCCGGCCGGACAGCCGGATCGGGAATTTCATACCATCTCCTTGGGCGGTGACCGTGGCCCGATCAGGGCACGGTGTCGACCCGCGGGCACGGCGCAAAAGGGATGGCCGCACAGAGGGTCGCAGGTGGTACGTACGCCCGGCCCGGCGGGCGCTGTCTGATCGACCGGATCGCTCCGGTGGTACCTCCGCCGTCCCGGTGACCCGGGTGCCCTCGGCGGCAAGATCGCGTGGGCGCGCTCCCATACGCGAACGGGCTTATGTTTGCATAGTCGTAACGCGCACACAACACTCTCGTCGATTAATCTGGAAGCGCTCCCATCGATCAGGGCCGACGCGCCTGGCCACAGCCCGGAGGATGACGGCGGTCCGCGAACGCGGCTCCCGGACACCCGGCGGCCCGCCGGGGAGAGATACCCCACGACCCGGAACGGGGCGATCCGGTAGCCTGAGCGGTCGAGGGCTGCTAGCTCAATGGCAGAGCTGCGGACTTTTAATCCGTAGGTTCAGGGTTCGAGTCCCTGGCGGCCCACCAAACGAACAGGTCAAAGGCCCTTCCGGAGTCCGGGCAGGGCCTTTTTCCTGCGTGCAGCAGTGAAGGTCGATCGTCCGGGCCCTCGCCGAGCTGCCGGAGCGCACGCACCCAGGTCGACCAGCTTCTCGACGCCTGGCACGAAACCGCCGGGCGCAGGGAACCGGATCGGGCTGCCGATGCCTTCTGGGCGGGTGGAGCAGCAGACCGATCACGAGGGGACCGTCATGACCGAACGTATCCGGGCATTGCTCGACGAGGCTGCCGAGGAGATCAGGCCGCTGGCCGCCGACCCGGCCCCCGGCATCGTCCGGCGAGCTGTGGCACGCCGGAGGCGGGTGATCGCGGCGACCGCCGTGGTCGCCACCGTCGCGGCCCTGGCCGCGGGCACCGTCCTGCGCGTGGTCGGCGGGACCGGCCCCGCGCCGCGCGAGGTGGCGGCTTCGCCGTCCCCGCTGCCCTCGCCGCTGCCGCGCGTGCTGGAGCCGGAGGTGGTGGACGGGGAGGTGCGTTTCAACGGCCTGATCCTGCCGCTGGCACCGGGCTGGAAGTACCGCGAGGTCGAGACGGCCGTCGACTACTGTGTGATCGAGCCGAAGACGGTGGTGCTCGCCATGAACGGGCTTGGTCCCGGGGGCGACTGCAACGCCCACGCCCAGCTTCAGTTGAGCGACGACTGGCAGCGGTATTACCGCGTGCACATGTTCCAAGCCGGGCGCAGGTTCTCACTCGGTCTCAATGAGATCGTGCTTCCCGGCGGCCAGCCGCTCTGGCTGGACGACAACGAGGTGCACAACATCGTGCGCGGGATGCAGAGCTCGTTCACGGCGGGCAGCCTGGCCGCGCCCTGGGCCGCGGCACGTCTCTCGTACGAGATGAGCCCCGCCGAGGCGGCAGCCGTTCTGCAGTCGATCCGCGGAGTTCCGGCACCGGTGACTCGTCTGGTGGTGCCTGACGGCGTGTCAGACGTCTACCTGAACCTGGACGGGGAGACGGTGCATTCGACGGATCCCGCGGTGCTCAAGCAGGTCATCGAACGGCTGCGCGGGCTGGAGCGCATGGTCCAGCCCGCCGAGCTGCCGTGCGCCGGCGCAAAGGTGATCAGCCCACGCCTGCCCGACTGGTTGCTCGCCGCGAAGGACATGGCGCAGCTGGATCTCGTGATCATGAATCCGAGCCCTTCGCCCGCCACCACCAAGATCAGCGTGCTCCATCAGGTGACGGTGGGCATCGGCACGGCCGCGGAGTGCTCCTTCGCCACGTCCTCGGATGGTGGCCGGGTGTGGCTGCCGGCCGGGTTCGCCGCCGAGCTGCACGAGCTGATCGGGGGTAAGCCGTGAAGCAGCAGTTCACCGATTTCGTCCATGCCCGTTACCCGGCTCTGGTCCGGCACGGCGCGATGCTGACCGGCGACCGTGGACACGGCGAGGATCTCGCCCAGGAAGCGCTGATCAAGACCTACCGGGCGTGGCGGAAGCTGTACCCCGACGGCGATCCTGAGGCGTACACCCGCAAGGTGATGGTCCGGGCCGCCTGGCGGGCGGGCCGGCGCCTCTGGCGGCGGGAGGTGCCGACCGGCGTGCTGCCGGACGCACCGGTGCGCGACGACTTCGCGGTGCGCGACACCGCTGAGCTGGTGCTCGGTGCGCTGCGCGCGCTGCCGGCCCAGCAGCGGGTGGTCCTCGTGCTGAGGTACTGGGTGGACCTGCCGGAGCAGGACATCGCGGCGATGCTGGGCTGTTCGCCGGGGACGGTCAAGAGCCGGGCCAGCCGGGCGATCGCCGCGCTGCGCGCCATGGACGGCCCGCTCGCCGACGCGTTCTCGCTCAGCACCGCGGGCCAGGGCGGCTAGGCCTCGCCTCGGGAGACGAGCCGGCCGCTGCACGGGACCCACGGGGGCCGTGCAGCGGCCGGGCTCAGAAGGCGTATGCGGTGACGTCGGCGACGACCACCGTCACGTTGTCCGGCGCACCGGCGGCGAGCGCCAGCTTGATCAGCCGGTCGGCGATGGCCTCCGCGTCTGTGTACCCGCCCAGCACCTCGGCCAGCGCCTCGTCGGTGACGATGTCGGACAGGCCGTCGCTGCACAGCAGCAGCCGGTCCCCGATCTCCAGGGTCAGCGTGGTGACGGTCGGCGTGAACTCGCGGCCCTGCACCGCCTGGGTGATGATCGAGCGGTGCGGGTGGTGCCGGACCTCCTCGGGGGCGAGCAGGCCGCGCTCGACCATCGCCTGGACCAGCGTGTCGTCCACGGTGAGCTGGCGCAGCCTGCCGCCGCGCACCAGGTAGGCCCGGGAGTCGCCGACGTGCAGCAGCGTCGCGTTGTCGGGGCCGAGCAGGACCGCGGTGAGCGTCGTGCCCATACCGTCGATCGCGGGTTCGGCCTCGATGGCCTCGCGGATGCGGCGGTTGGCCACGGCCAGCTCTGCCAGCAGCACGTCCGCCCCGTGCCGGGCGCCGTCCTGCTCCAGCGGGGCGAGGGTCTCGATGACGATCCGGCTGGCCACCTCGCCTGACGGGGAGCCGCCGACACCGTCGGCCACCGCCACGAAACGCCTGCCCGCGAACGCCGAGTCCTCGTTGTTCTCACGGACGAGTCCGGCATCGGTGCGGGCGACGGCGTGCAGGCTCAGGGTCATGGTGCATAGCCTGCCTACTGAGACGCGGTTTGTCTTTAAGCAGTAGTACTTATCCCTGCCGAATGCCGACCGCCGAGTCCTCGCCGGCTGCCGCCACGGCCGCACAGATCCACTCTGAGCTGCTCCTTTGCCGGACTACGGCCGCCGGTCCCGGGTCCTGGCGGGTTCGGTTCTGTCCGGGGCCGGCCGTCCCGGCGTGTCCGCCGGACACGAGTCCGGGGCGGCAGCGAGTGCGCGGCGCGCGCCGGCGCGACGGCCGCGCCCGTGCGGCGGCTCGCGCTCGACCCGCATGGCGAGCGCTCGCAGGTCAGCGGGAGTGCCCGTGACGTTGGTACGTATGGTGAACCGATGACGCCGGTGCCGATGGTGGGACGCGCGGCCGAGCTGGCGGAGCTCGTGCGGCGGTGGTCACAGGTCCGCCAGGGCGGCCCGACGCCCGCCGCCGTGGTGTCGATCACGGGGGCGGCCGGTATCGGCAAGTCGCGCCTGGTCGCGAGCGCGCTCGCGGCGTTCTCGCCGGCCCCGGACGCGGTGCTGTACGGCGTGGCGCGGCTGCACACCCCGGCGCCGTACGACTGGCTGGCGGCGGTGCTCAGCGGCCGGGACACCCACGACCTGCCGGTGCCCGCCGACGGCCTGGCCTGGCTGGCGCAGGACCCGCACGCGCCGAGCGAGCGGTACGCGCCCGGCGCGCTGCTGCGGCTCGCGGTGCGGACCGTGCGGGCGCTGGTCGGCGCGGGTCCGGCGGTGCTGGTGGTGGAGGATCTGCACGCGCTCGACCCGGCCAGCCTCAACCTGGTCGGCGAGCTGGCTGCCGCGCCCGACCTGCCGGCGCTGCTCGTGGTGACCAGCCGCCCGCCGGACGCCGCGGACTCCCCGGAGCTGGTGGCCCGGACGCTCGCCCGGCTGTCCGGTGCGCGGGGGGCGGTCCGCCAGCACCTGGGCCCGCTGGGGCCGGCCGAGGTGGCGGAGGTCGTCACGCAGGTGCACGGCGTGATCCCGGAGCACCTGGCCGGGGCGGTCTGCGAACGGACCGGCGGCAACCCGTACTGGCTGGTCGAGCTGCTCGCGGCGACGGCCGGGCGGGGCCCGCAGGCGCTGCTCGACGAGCCGCTGCCCGGCCACCTGCGGCCGGCCGCCGCGCCGGAACCGGCCGAGCTGACCGCGCGCGAGCAGGAGGTGCTGCGCTGCCTGGCGGCCGGCATGTCCAACAAGCAGATGGCCCGGACCCTGGACATCTCCATCCGCACGGTCGCGGTGCACGTGTCCAACCTGCTGCGCAAGACGGGCTCGGCCTCGCGGACCGAGGCGGCGCTGTGGGCAGTGCGCCGGGGCTGACCGGCGGGACGCGGGAACGTCCGGCCTACGCGATTTGCACCATTTCCTTCGCTAAGCTGGCACCCGCCCGTGCCGTCTAGCCAGGGGGACCAGTGCAGCTCACGTTCATCCGCAAGACAGTGCTGTCCGGTGACACCAACTGCCCGTCGCTGTACCGCACCGACCGGAACACGTTCGTGGTCCAGGGGTGGCGGGTCACCGATCCGGAGGCCCTGCGCCAGCTCGACATCCCGGCGCACGAGACCGTCGTGGAGGTCCCCTCCGACGTGCTCGCCGAGATCGCCCGCAGCCTGTAGCTGCGAAGAAGGGTGCCCTCACCACGCTCCGCGTGGCGAAGGCACCCTTCTTCGGGGTCAGTCTTCGAGCTCTTCGACGAGGTCCTCGTCGGAGCGGCGGGAGCGGCGGCGGCGGCGCAGCGACGGCATGGCCATCACGAAGCCGACCTCGCGGCGGCGGCGGTAGTAGTGGCGGCGGCGCGGGCCGGCGATGGCGTACACGATCGACGTGATGACGCCGAAGACGACGTAGACGCCGAGGATGAAGATGCCGCCGGCGTCCTTGATGCCGAACACGGAGCCGTCGCCGAACATCGGCAGGATCAGCATCGCCAGCACCAGCCAGGTGATCATGCCCCAGACCAGGCCGACACCGACCGCGGGGACGATCTGGCCGCGGATGAACTTGCCGACGAACGCGCCGAACAGGCCGCCGGCCGCGCCCGCGACCATCAGCACCATCACCCACGCGGTCGAGGCCTCGACCTCGCCGACGAGCTGGGCGTACGGCTTGATGTGGCCGGTGATCTGCAGCGCGAGGGCCAGGAACAGGCCGCCGGCGACACCGCCGACCACGCCGGCGCCGGTGCGGCTGACGAAGTTCACCTGAGGGGTGTATTCACTCATGATCGAGCTCCGGAGGGGTTGAGGGATCGCGGGCAGACCCTACAACGCCCAGGCAAGCCGCACCTAACCATTGTCTCCTATGTGATCTAAGCCCAACGGGCTCGCGGACCGCCGCCGACCGGGCACATCGGACACTAGTTCGTTGGCACATTAAACTATTGACATGCCTGTGACGGCCGTGTGAACCTCTCCACGGGACCGGTGCGCGCAACCGAGGGCAGTCCCGCGCCACGCATTCGCACGTTCTGTCGCCGTTGCCGGCACAGGCGGTGCGGCGGTGAACACTGCCCGGGCCCGCCCCGCTACCTGTGCGCCAGCGGCACCGTCCCCCACTGGAGTGCCACAGATGCAACCCCGTGCCCGAAGAACCCGCACCCTCGCCGGCACCCTCGCCGCCACGCTGACGGCCGGCGCGCTGGCGGTCGTCACCCAGCTGGCCGGGGGCACCCCGGCCGCGGCGGCCTCGTCCGAGCCGTACACCTGGAAGAACGTCCGCATCGACGGTGGCGGGTTCGTGCCCGGCATCATCTTCAACCCGACCGAGCAGAACCTGATCTACGCCCGCACCGACATCGGCGGCGCGTACCGCTGGAACCAGTCCACCAGCAGCTGGATCCCGCTGCTGGACTTCGCGGGCTGGGACCACTGGAACTACAACGGCGTGCTCAGCCTCGCCACCGACCCGGTGCAGACCAGCAAGGTGTACGCCGCGGTCGGCATGTACCTCAACAGCTGGGACCCGAACAACGGCGCCATCCTGCGCTCCTCCGACAAGGGCGCCACCTGGGCCGCCACCACGCTGCCGTTCAAGGTCGGCGGCAACATGCCCGGCCGCGGCATGGGCGAGCGCCTGGCGATCGACCCGAACCGCAACAGCACCCTCTACTTCGGCGCGGAGGCCGGCAACGGCCTGTGGCGCAGCACCGACTCGGGCGTGACCTGGGCCAAGGTCACCAACTTCCCGAACGCCGGCAACTACGTGCAGGACCCGGCGGACACCAACAACTACCTGAACTTCAGCCAGGGCATCGGCTGGGTGGCGTTCGACAAGTCCACCGGCACTGCCGGCAACACCACGCAGACGATCTACGTCGGCGTCGCGGACCTGCAGAACACCGTGTACCGCAGCCTCAACGGCGGCACCAGCTGGGAGCGCGTCGCGGGCCAGCCCACCGGCTACCTGGCGCACCAGGGCGAGATCGCGGGCGGCTACCTCTACATCACCACCAGCGACAAGGGCGGCCCGTACGACGGCGGCCACGGCGACGTGTGGAAGATGCAGCTGTCCACCGGCGCCTGGACCCAGATCAGCCCGGTCCCGTCCAGCGACACGAGCAACAACTACTTCGGCTACTCGGGCCTGTCGGTCGACCGGCAGAACCCGAACACGCTGATGGTCACCGGCTACAGCTCCTGGTATCCGGACACGTTCATCTGGCGCAGCACGGACGGCGGCGCGACCTGGCGGCAGTTCTACGACTACGCCTGGCCGAACCGGACCAACCGCTACACCCTGAACATCAGCGGTGTGCCGTGGCTGGACTTCAACGAGCAGAAGTCGGCCCCCGAGCAGTCGCCGAAGCTGGGCTGGATGACCGAGGCGCTGGAGATCGACCCGTTCAACGCCAACCGCATGCTGTTCGGCACCGGCGCGACCATCTACGGCACCACCAACCTCACCGCGCTGGACACCGGCGGCACGGTCGCCCTGAGCCCGTTCATCAAGGGCCTGGAGGAGACCGCGGTGCTGGACCTGATCAGCCCGCCCACCGGCACCTCCCCATTGATCTCCGGCGTCGGCGACATCGGCGGCTTCCGGCACACCAACCTGGACGTGGTCCCGGACATGTTCGACATGCCGTACTTCGGCAGCACGAACAGCCTCGACTACGCCGAGCTGAACCCGAGCTACGTGGTCCGGGTCGGCAAGGGCGCGCGCACCGCCAACGGGCAGACCAACATCGGCGTGTCCAGCGACGGCGGCGCGAACTGGTGGTCGGGCAGCTCGCCGAGCGGCGCGCAGGGCGGCACCGTCGCGCTGAACGCCAACGGCACCCGCGTGGTCTGGAGCACCGAGGCCAACGGCGTCTTCTACGCCACCAGCTTCGGTGGAGGCTTCAGCCAGGCCGGCGGCGTGCCCGCCACGGCGAAGGTCGAGTCGGACCGGGTCAACCCGAACAAGTTCTACGCCCTCTACAACGGCACGTTCTACGTCAGCACCAACGGCGGGCAGAGCTTCGCCAGCACCGCCACCGGGCTGGGCGCGACGGGCAACTTCAAGGCGATGCCGGGCGTCGAGGGCGAGATCTGGCTGGCCGGGGAGACCGGCGTGTACCGGTCGACCAACTCCGGCACGTCGTTCACCAAGTTCGCGGCGTCGGCCAGCGGCGTGGGCATCGGCTTCGGCAAGGCGGCGCCGGGCCGCACCAACATGGCGGTCTACACCATGGCCACCATCGACGGCGTACGCGGCGTGTACCGCTCCAACGACGTCGGCGCGACCTGGGTCCGCATCAACGACGCGCAGCACCAGTACGGCAACGCCGGTGACGCCATCACCGGCGACCCCCGCACCTACGGCCGCGTCTACCTGGGCACCAACGGCCGCGGCATCATCTACGGCGACGCCACGGTGACCCCGTCCAGCCCGCCGCCGAGCCCGTCGGCGTCGACCTCCGCGTCGCCGTCGGCGTCCCCGTCCGCGTCGGCCTCGCCCAGCGCGTCGCCGAGCGCGTCGCCGAGTGCGTCGCCCTCCCCGTCCGCCTCGCCCAGCCCGTCCGGGCCGGGCGGCAAGGCGTGCACGGCCACGTACAAGGTGCTCAACTCGTGGCCCGGCGGGTTCACCGGCGAGCTGAAGGTGACCAGCACCGGCACGGTCGCCACGACCGGCTGGCGGGTCGACTTCACCTTCACCGCCGGGCAGGTGATCTCGCAGATGTGGGGCGGCGTCAAGACCCAGACCGGGTCCGCGGTGCAGGCCGTCAACGAGAGCTACAACGGCGCGCTCGCGCCCGCCGCCAGCACGACGGCGGGCTTCAACGCCTCCTGGAACAACAGCTCCAACCCGATCCCGTCGCCGGTGACCTGCACGGCGCTGTGATCGCCCCCTGAGAACCGAGGCGTCCCTCACCCGAGGGACGCCTCGCTCGTACGTGGAGAGGAAGCAGATGAACGAGGCACGGATCTCCCGCCGCGGCCTGCTGGGCGCGGCGGGCGCGGTCGGCGTCGCCGCCGGAGCGGGCATGCTCGGCGCGCCCGCGCTGGCCGGCGAGAAGGGCTACCGCTGGGACAACGTCGAGGTCGTCGGAGGCGGCTTCGTCCCCGGCATCGTGTTCAACCAGTCCGAACCCGGCCTGGTGTACGCCCGCACCGACATCGGCGGCGCGTACCGCTGGCAGCCGTCCACCGGTCGCTGGGTGCCCCTGCTCGACTGGGTGGGCTGGGAGAAGTGGGGCTGGTCGGGGGTGGCGAGCCTGGCCACGGACGCCCGCGACCCGGACCGGGTCTACGCCGCCGTCGGGACGTACACCAACGACTGGGACCCGAACCACGGGGCGATCCTGCGCTCGCGCGACCGGGGCCGCACCTGGAAGGTCACCGAGCTGCCGTTCAAGCTGGGCGGCAACATGCCGGGCCGGGGCATGGGCGAGCGCCTGGCCATCGACCCGAACCGCAACGAGGTCCTCTACCTGGGCGCGCCGAGCGGGCACGGGCTGTGGCGCAGCACCGACCACGGCGAGCGCTGGGCACCGGTGACCGCGTTCCCGAACCCGGGCACGTACCGCGCCGACCCGAACGACACCAGTGGCTACGCCAACGATCTGCAGGGCGTGGTCTGGGTGGTGTTCGACCCGCGCACCGGCGGGCGGCGGCGGCGCACGCAGACGATCTACGCGGGCGTGGCCGACAAGGACAACCCGCTCTACCGCTCCACCGACGGCGGGACCACCTGGGCCGCGGTGCCGGGCGCGCCGACCGGGCACGTGCCGCACAAGGGCGTGCTCGACCACGTGGGCGGCTTCCTCTACCTGGCCACCAGCGACACCGGCGGCCCGTACGACGGGGGTTCGGGCAGGGTCTGGAAGCTCGACACCGCGACGGACGCCTGGACCGACGTCACGCCGGAGAACGGCGGCTGGGGCTACTCGGGCCTGACGATCGACCGGCAGCACCCGGGCACGCTCCTGGTGGCCACGCAGATCGCCTGGTGGCCCGATGTGGTGTTCTTCCGCACCACGGACGGCGGCGCGACCTGGACCCGGTCCTGGGACTGGGGCGCCTGGCCGAACCGGGTCAAGCGCTACGACCTCGACATCACCGACGCCCCGTGGCTGACCTGGAACGCGACCCCGGCCCTGCCGGAGGAGGCGCCGAAGCTGGGCTGGATGACGGAGTCCCTGGAGATCGACCCCTTCGACTCGGACCGGCTGCTCTACGGCACCGGGGCGACGGTCTACGCGACGGACAACCTCACCGACTGGGACACCGGCGGCACCGTGCACATCGAGGTGCGGGCCCGGGGCCTGGAGGAGACGGCGGTGCTCGACCTGGTCAGCCCACCGGTGGGCGCGCACCTGATCTCGGCGCTCGGGGACGTCGGCGGCTTCGTGCACCACGACTTCGCCAACCCGGGCCTGATGTTCGCCAATCCGACCCACGGCAGCACCACCGGCCTGGACTTCGCCGGGCTGGCGCCTGGCACGGTGGTGCGGGTGGGCAACCCGACGGGCGGGGAGCGCTTCGGCATCTCGTACGACGGCGGCGCGACCTGGACCCCCGCGGCGTCGCAGCCGGACGGGATCTCCGGCGGCGGACGGGTCGCGGTGAACGCCGACGGCACGCACGTGCTCTGGTCACCCGACGGCGCGGCGGTGTCTCACTCCGCTGACGGCGGCGCGACCTGGACGCCCAGCTCCGGGGTGCCGGCCGGGGCTCGGGTGGAGTCCGACCGGGTCGACCCGGCCCGGATGTACGCCTTCGCCGCCGGGATCTTCCACGTCAGCACCGACGGCGGGGCCACCTTCACGGCCGCGGCGACCGGCCTGCCGGCCGAGGGCGACGTGCGCTTCCAGGCGGTGCCGGGGAACGCCGGCGACATCTGGCTGGCGGGCGGCAAGGCCGGCGGGGTGTACGGCATGTGGCGCTCCACCGACGGCGGCCGCACGTTCGCGCGGCTGGCAGGCGTGGACGAGGCCGACAACGTGGGCTTCGGCAAGGCGGCGCCGCACCGGACCTACCCGGCCGTCTACACCAGCGCCAAGGTGCGCGGCGTCCGCGGGATCTTCCGTTCGGACGACGGCGGCCGCCGCTGGACCCGGCTGAACGACGACCGGCACCAGTGGGCGTGGACCGGGGCGGTCGTGATCGGCGACCCGCGGGTCTACGGCCGGGTCTACGTCGGCACCAACGGCCGCGGCATCATCGTCGGCGAACCACGCTGACCTGCATGAATGCCCTCCACCGCACGCGGATCGCCGGTCGGCACGACCGGTATCGCATCGATCCGCGTGCGGTGGCGGGGTTTTCCGGACTTGTCAGATATCGGGCAAACGGCACACATCGCCAGCTGTTTGGCGTGTCAGTCCGGCCGAACGTGCCACCATGATTTCGTGCGAACCGTAATGGGGCCGACAAATCATGTGATTGTCGTCGGCGCAGGGCTGGGCGGACTCTCCTGCGCGCTGCACCTCGCCGGGGCAGGCCGCGAAGTGACCGTGATCGAACGCTCCGGCAACCCCGGTGGCCAGGTCGGCGTGCTGGAACTCGACGGGCACCGGTTCGACACCGGCCCCACGATGATCACCGCGCCGGACCTGCTGGCCGAACCGCTGGCGGCGGTGGGCGAGCACCTGCACGACTGGATCGAGCTGATCCGGCTCGACCCGGCCTACCGCGCCCACTTCCCCGACGGCACCACGCTCGACGTGCATGCCGACACGGACAAGATGGTCGCGGCCATCGCGAAGCTGTGCGGCGGCAAGGAGGCCGCGGGCTACCTGCGCTTCCTGCGCTGGGCGCGGCGGCTGCAGCAGTTCGAGCGGCGCGACCCGGCCGGCCACTGGCGCACGCTGGCCACCGAGGGCGCCCGGCGGCGGCTCACCGACTTCTTCGCCGACCCGCGTACGCAGCGGCTGTTCTCCTTCCGCAACCTGTTCACCGGCCGCGACCACCAGGCGGCGTCCTACCTGGACACCGTCACCGAGGTCTGGTATCCGCGCGGCGGCATGAACGCCGTGCCCAGGGCGCTGGCCGCGGCGGCCGAGAAGCACGGCGTGAACTTCCGCTACCACACCGACGTGACCTCGGTGGAGACCCGCGCGGGACGGGCCGTGGCGGTGCACACCGCCGACGGCGAGCGGCTCACCGCCGACACCATCGTGCTCAACCCCGACCTGCCCGCGGCGTACAGCCTGCTGCCCGGCCTGCCGCCGGCCCGGCTGCGCCGGCTCACCCCGTCGCCGTCCTGCGTGGTGCTGCACCTGGGCACCCGCGACGACCGCGGCGGCTACCAGCGCATCGCCCACCACAACCTGCACTTCGGCCGGTCCTGGCGGCAGACCTTCGACGAGGTGGTCAACCGCGGCGAGCTGATGAGCGACCCCTCGATCCTGGTCACCAACCCGAGCCGGACCGACCCGACGGCCGCCCCCGCGGGCCGCCAGACCTATCAGGTGGTCGCGCCGGTGCCCAACCTGCGCACCGCGCCGGTGCGCTGGGACGGCCCGGTCGGCCGCCGCTACGCCGGGGAGCTGATGGCCACCCTGGAGGCCCGGGGCTACCTCGACCTCGGCGGCAACCTGGCGCTGTCCTATGTGGTGACGCCCGACGACTGGGCCCGCCAGGGCATGGCCCACGGCACGCCGTTCGCCAGCGCGCACACGCTGCGTCAGAGCGGCCCGCTGCGACCGGGTAACCTTCATCCAACCCTGAGTAACGTCGTCTTCACAGGGTCCGGCACCCGTCCCGGCGTCGGCGTACCCATGGTGCTGATCTCGGGCCGGGCGGCGGCACGTCGAGTGGTCGGAGCACGGGCATGAGGTCTCGCGAAGAAGATCTGGTCGAGCTGGTCGACGAAAACGGCGCACCCTGCGGCAAGGCGACCGTCGCCCACGCGCACACCGCGCCCGGCATCCGGCACCGCGCCTTCTCCGTGCACCTGCTCGACGCGCAGGGCCGGCTGCTGCTGCAGCAGCGGGCCGCCGTGAAGACCCGCTTCGCGCTGCGCTGGGCCAACGCGACCTGCGGCCACCCCGGCCCGGGCGAGGACCTGGTCACCGCCGCGTCCCGGCGGCTGGCCGAGGAGATCGGCGTGCGCGGCGTCGCGCTCACCGAGATCGGGGTGTACGCCTACCGCGCCGTCGACCCGTCGACCGACCGCGTCGAGGACGAGTACGACCACGTGCTGCTGGGCATCATCGGGCCCGGCTCGGAGCCCCCGCGCCCGGACCCGGCCGAGGTCGCGGCGCTGCGCTGGGTGCACCCCGCCGACCTGCTCCATTCGCTGGACGAGCGGCCCGACGACTACGCCCCTTGGCTGGCCGGGGTCACCGCGGTGGCGGTCCCCGCGCTCGGTGAGGTGTCCTGAACCGGGCCTGCTGCCCCATTTCGCCACGGGCCTGACTGTGGCACCCTGAGGTCTCCACGGGGGTGGACCGACCTGGGGGAGCAGCGATGCAGCTGCGGCATGCCCACGGCCTCGTCGCCGTGGTGACCGGTTTCACACTCTTGCTGACCGCAGGCTGCGGCGGCGGCACACCCACGGCCACGCCGTCGGCGCCCCCCTCAGCCTCGCCGTCGGCGTCGCCGTCACCCTCGGCGAGTCCGTCGCCGAGCCTCAGTCCGAGCCCGTCGGCCAGCCCCACCCCGAGCAAGACCCCGGTCACGCGGCCCGTGACCGAGAAGTCGTACGTCCTGCAGCGCACCAGCGGCTCGTCCGGGGTCGCGCTGACCTTCGACGACGGACCGCACCCCACCTGGACCCCGCGGGTGCTCGCGGCGCTGCGCGCCAAGGGCGTCAAGGCGACCTTCTGCCTGGTCGGCACCCAGGTCAAGGCACACCCGGCGCTGGTCCGGCAGATCGTCGCCGAGGGCCACACCCTGTGCAACCACAGCTGGAACCACGAGTTCAAGCTCGGCACCTGGTCCGATGCCAAGATCAGCTCGAACATGCGAGCCACCAACAACGCGATCCACGAGGCCGCGCCCGGCGCACCCATCCGCTACTTCCGGCACCCGGGCGGAAACTGGACAGCGGCCGCCGTACGCGTCGCCCGCAGCCTCGGCATGAGCCCGCTGCACTGGACCGTCGACCCGCAGGACTGGCGCCGCCCCGCCGCCTCCACCATCGCCGGTCGGGTCGTCAAGGGCACCCGCGCCGGGGGCGTGGTGCTGCTCCACGACGCCGGCGGAGACCGCTCGCAGACCCTGGCCGCACTGCCCGGCATCATCTCCGGCCTGCGCGCGAAGTACCGCCTGATCCGCCTGCCCGACACGCTCTGACCCCGATTTGGCGGAACGGCCGCTGGTCACATATGCTTTCCGAGCCTCCGGCGGGGCCGGATGGGAGCAACAGCCACCATTACAGGCAGCTGCAAGCTTTGAGCAGCTGTGTGCGATGATGGTTCGGCCGCCCTCATCGTCTAGCGGCCTAGGACGCCGCCCTTTCAAGGCGGTAGCACGGGTTCGAATCCCGTTGGGGGCACGAACGGGGACCTGATAAGGTCTCCGGGAGCAAGAAGAGCAAGGCAAGCGCAAGGTCCTGTGGAGCAGTTGGAGTGCTCGCCGCCCTGTCAAGGCGGAGGTCGCGGGTTCAAGTCCCGTCAGGACCGCCAATGATCGACCATCCCCGGGTGGTTTCGGCCAGGTAGCTCAGTTGGTACGAGCGTCCGACTGAAAATCGGAAGGTCGGCGGTTCGACCCCGCCCCTGGCCACCAAAGCTCTTCGCCGGGCTTTGTAGCCCCGACCTGCGCCTGAGCAATCAGGCCGCGGCTCGGGGCTTTTTCGCGTCCGTCGACAACCACGACCGCGTGCCGTGACGCACCGCACTCATCCCTCACGCAGTCGTTCGCGTCCCCCACCCGAACATCCGGGTGGGGGACGCGAACGGCTATCCGAGCCGAGATCAGCCGCCGGTGCTGGGCGACGGCGCGGGACCCGTCGGGTCGGGAACGGCGCCGGCCGGCACCTCTACCCGAACCGGGCCGCCGTAGTTGGCATACTCCCAGGTCACCGTGCGTTCCATGCTGAGCGCCGACTTGCCCGTGCCGTGGTACTTCACCCGGTAGACGACCCTGGCGATCTTTCCCGAGTCCACGCCGACCTCGACCGTGCCCGTCACCGGGATCCGGTCGGGCAAACCCGCGCTCTTCTCCTCGACCGTGAACTCGAACGCGTAGCGCTGCACCGCCGCGCCGCCCGTCCCGGACACCCCGAGGTCGGTGACGGTGCCCAGCTCGGCCAGTTCCGCGAGTCGCTGCACCGGCTCCGCCGACGACGTCAGGTCCACGTCGCCGATGTAGACGTACGCCCCGCTGCTCGGGTAGCAGGCCTTCTTCGCCCACCTCGCGAGCTTGCGCAGGTAGCAGTCGTCGCCGACCGTCCGGCTCTCGAAGCGCGGGTCGCCCGGGTCCCGCAGATAGCCCGCCGGGACCGCCGGGGTCGTACGCCCCCTCGTAGTGGCGGCGACCGGAGCTGGGCCGACCCGGCACCACGGTCTCCGTCTGCACGGTGACCGTGAAGGTGAAGCTGGTCTGTGCGGTGGCCTGGGCCGCCGCCGCCAGGCGAACCCGGCCCACGTTCTCGCTTCGGTCATACCCGTCCCACGTGGGAGCCCTCGCGAAGGTTTACAAGCGGCGGCGTTCGGCGCCGGGTACGGTGCAACGCCCGGCACTCCCCGTACGACCTTCCTGCGTGACAGACGTGCACACACCTCCGCGGCCGATCCCGGCCGAAGCGGTCTACCGAGATCATCGGGACGGCCTGGTACGCCTGGCGTACCTGCTCACCGGCTCCCGGGAGCAGGCCGAGGACCTCGTACAGCAGGCCTTCGCGACCTCCTGGGACCGCTGGTCGGCGATCGACCAGCCGCTGCCGTACCTCAAGCGGGCCATCGTCAACATGGCCAACGACACCCGGCGGCGCAGCATCCGCGACCGGCTGTTCCGCCAGCGCGCCCGGGTCGAACCGATCACCGAGGTTCCCGAGCTCGACGAGACCTGGGCGCACATCAAGACCCTGCCGCCGCGCCAGCGCGCCGTCGTCGTCCTGCACTACTACGACGACCGCCCGCTCAACGAGATCGCCGAACTGCTCTCCCGCCCCGCCGCCACCGTTCGCTCGGACCTGCGGCGCGCCCTCGAACGACTCCGGAAGGTGCTCAAATGAGCCTCGACGAGCGGCTGCGCCGCACCCTGCACGCGGTGGCCGAGGCCATGCCCGAGGCGGCCCCGGCCCCGGTCCGAGCGCCGAGGCGCCTGCGCAAGCGGGTCGCCTGGACACTCGCCGCGCTCGTGGTCCCGTTGGCCGCCGCCGGTTACGCGCTGGGCGCGGAGTACGTCAAGGAGATGCCGCCGACGAACGCGCTGTTCGCCGGGGACGCCCACGGCGAGCGCTACTGGCTGGTCCCGGGACGGGTCCTCGACCAGTGCGGGTTCAAGGTCAGCCCGCTGGAGCTGGTGGTCGAGGAGTGGAACACCGTCGGGCAGGAGTGGAACACCGTCGGCGTCGGCTACGGCGAGACGGTGTGGAACTGGGTCGGCACACCGTCGGCGTCGCCAAATCCCGGTGGCCGCGGCACAGTGCTGACCGGTCAGTCGACGAGTTGCGGGGTGGACGAGTCGGCGTGGTTGGCCCAGCCCGCGCGGTTCGAGGCCGCCCACGTCAAGTTGGACGGCGACCGGATCTACATGATCGCCGTACACCCGACGGTGACGGCGGTCCGGGTGGCCACGCCGCGGGGCACCGAGACCATCGCCACGATCACCACGACGGAGCGTCCCGACGGGCCACGCTACGCCGCCTTCGACGTGCCGGAGTCGTCAGCCGTCATCACGGTGACCCTGCTGGACGCGGCCGGCAACGAGGTCGGCAGCCGGGACCTGGCCAGACCGCGCCAGGAAAAGGGCTGACCGGACCTGCGGCGACCACGTCCTCGACACCTCGGCCCGGCCCGTGACCTGTTCCATTCGAAGATCGTGCTGAGCGCCGGCAAATCCGTGGCGGCGCGGATGCGGCCCGCACTAGGGTCGGCGCATGGCTGACCTGGTGGCCCCGACCGTCCTGCTGCACCGCGCGTGGCTCGGCGCGCGCGACGAGTGGGGGCGCGACGTCGTGCAGCACGGCAGCGGGCTGCACGAGGCGACCGACGTGGACACCCCCGAAGGATTCGCCGCCTGGGTGCACCGGCTCAACACCTCCGCCGACGAGTCGGTGCCGGCGGCAGAGGGGCTGGTGCATGCCACCTACTGGTGGATCGTGGAGGACGGCGAGGTCGTCGGCTCCATCACGCTGCGGCACCGGCTGACCGACTTCCTGCTGGACGCGGGCGGGCACATCGGCTACTCGGTGCGCCCGACGGCACGCAAGCGCGGCCTGGCCGCCTGGGCCCTGGGGCAGGTGCTGACGCGCGCACGCGAGCGCGGACTGGACCGGGTCCTGGTCACCTGCGACGACAGCAACGAGGCCTCGGCGCGCACCATCGAGCGCAACGGCGGCGTGCTGGAGGACATCCGGGACACCGACCTCGGCCGGACCCGCCGTTACTGGTTGGCTACCGCGTAGCCGCGCAGCCTCGGCCGGACCTGCCCGCGCGGCGGGGGTCAGGATTCGCGGCGGCGCTTGGTGGCGACGGTGGAGCCGGCCAGGGTCAGCAGGCACTGGGGGAGCTGGCCGTCGGCCAGGGCGGCCCCGATGAGGGCCTCGCCGGTGGGCTCGTCGCGGTTGACGTACGCGCTGACGAAGCGGGCCACCCAGCGGGCGTCGTACGCCGCCTCGTCTATGCCGGGGAAGTCGAGCGCCCACGCGCCCGCCCGGACGCCGTCGCCGGCCAGCTCGCCGGCCAGGCACCAGGCGACGTTGTAGGCGCCGGAGCTGCCGTCGCGCTTCACCACCTCGTGGAGGGTGCCTGCCACCGCTCTGCCGTCACCGGCCAGTGCCTGGTCAAGCACGAGAGCGGCGTCCTCGAACGAGTGGTCTGGATCGACGGTCACGCTGGGAGCCTAACGGGCGGCGGCAACCGTACCGGAGCACTCGCCACCCATCGGGCGTATTGGCCCCTCCCCCAATCCCGGGAACAACGCTAAGGTGCCCGTTGGACCATCGCCATGGAGGCACCCTCATGCGTTTTTCGCGAGCTGTCATCGCCGCTGCCTGCGTATCGCTGCTCAGCCTGTCTGCCTGCAGCTCAGGGCCGGACGACTCCCAGGACCCGGCGTACCAGGGGGCGTACCTCTACGGCACCGACGGCAACATGGCGAACGAGTTCGGCGCGATCTTCAAGGAGCAGCCCGGCCTGCTCAACGGCATGAAAGGCACGATGCCGCTGACCGAGCTGGACGACTCGTTCCTGCAGCGGCTCAGGTCGGTCAAACCCGGTCTGAAGGACCTGCTGTTCGCCGGTGAGGCGTACGACGCGGTCGTGATCAGCGCGCTGGCCGCGCAGCAGGCCGGCAGCACCGAGCCCGCCCAGATCGCCAGGTACATCAACGCGGTGACCGTGGGCGGCACCATCTGCCGCAGCATCAAGCAGTGCCTCGCCCTGGCCGAGGACGGCAAGGCGATCTCCTACCGGGGCGTCACCGTGCGCTACGGCTTCGCCGAGGCCGGCGAGCCCGCGACCACCAGCTACGGCACCGTGCACTTCGACTCCGCCAACCAGCTCGACAGCGGCAAGACCGAATACCTCGGCACCGGCAACGAGCGCGACGTGACCGCGCAGAAGCCGCCGGCCCCGGTCAAGGGCGGCGCGACCGACAAGCAGCTGATCTTCGGTGGCCTGCTGCCGAAGACCGGCGCGCTGGCGTACACCACGCCGCCGATGGAGGCCGGCGCCCTGCTCGCGATCTCGGAGGTCAACGCCGCGGGCGGCGTGCTCGGCAAGCCGGTCAAGTGGATCGACGGCGACGACGGCACCTCGCCGACGAAGGCCAAGGCCACCATCGAGAGCCACCACGCGGCCGGGGTCCAGGTGCTGATCGGCCCGGGCGCGTCCGGTGTCGCGCTCGCCTCGCTGCCGGACTCGATCAAGTACGGCATGGTCATGTTCTCGCCCTGCAACACCTCGCCCGACCTGACCGGCTACGAGGACAAGGGCCTGTACTTCCGCACCGCGCCGTCGGACGTGCTGCAGGCGCGGGCGCTGGCCGACGTGATGCTGCGCGACGGCCTGCAGAAGATCGCGATCGTCACGCACAGCGACAACTACGGCAAGAAGCTCGCCGAGGGCGTCACCAAGGAGCTGGTCAAGGCCGGTGTCAGCGAGGTCGCCGTGCAGACGTACGTCTACCAGATCACCGACGGCGGCGAGGTCAAGGACGAGGGCGAGCTCGCGCGGATCGCCAACCAGGTCGTCCCGACGCAGCCGGACGGGGTGCTGGTCATCGGCTACTCCGAGTCGGCGGGAGCGATCAAGGCGCTCGCTGCGGCCGGCGCGAGCATCCGGCACTAACGTGTTGCGGTACGACCCCCGTTAAGGAGAAGTCATGAGCGAGTCCGTGGAGACCCGCGGCGACGACCGCCGCGACCTGATCAAGGGCGACACCGACGGCGACGGCCGCACCGACGTGTGGGTGTCCGACACCGACGGCGACGGCAAGGCCGACCTGTTCCAGTTCGACACCGACCACGACGGCGAGGTCGACATCACCCTGGTCGACCTCGACCAGGACGGCACGCCGGAGACCACGGTCGACGGCGACGGCGGCCACGCCCCCAACTGACGCGGCCGCGCTTCCCGCCGCAAGTTCTCCAGAGTCGCGCCCTCCGGTAACCCCGGAGGGCGCGACTTTTTCAGAGTTGCGCCCCGGGGGGTCGGTGGGGCGGGCGGGGCCGGTCAGGCGGCGTTCATGGTGCGGATGGCCTGCCAGATGAGCAGGAACAGGACGACGGCGAAGAGGGCGCCGAGGACCACCACCCGGGGCACGGCGGGGCGCATGGGGGAGACGACCGCCTCGGGGTGGCCCAGGTCGACCAGGCGCTGCCGTTGGGCGAGCACCTCGTCGCGGCAGTGCACCAGCAGCATGTCGCCGGGCGCGATGTGGTCGACCCGGCTCAGCTCCACCGCGAACCGGGCCTGCGCGGTCTGCAGGCCGCGTACCGCACGCTCGCCCGCCCGGCCACAGCGGGCCTTGCCGTAGCGGCGGGCGTCGGCCCGCAGGTGGCCGTGGCCCATGATCTGCAGCTCGCCCGGCGTGGCGATCTTCGGATCGTGCAGCCGGGCCAGCTGCGCGACGTAGTAGTGGGCCTCGCGATGTCGGGCTACCCACAGCAGGGCCAGCACCATGGCCAGCGCGGGCAGCCCCTTGCCGAGCATGCCGAGCAGCACTCCGGCGGCCCCGGAGCCCAGGCCGTCGGCGAACAGCGGCGAGTTCCACACGAAGTGGGTGAGCCAGGCCAGCCCCAGCCCCAGGCAGAGGCCGCCGAGCCGCCACCACATCGGCTTGTCGGTGCGCACCACGAACCAGGCGATGCCCGCCCCGGCGAGCGCGGTGAACAGCGTGTGGCTCCACAGTCCGGCGAGGAAGCCGCGCAGGAAGAACGTGGCCACCACGGGGCCGATGCCGTCGCCCTGGCCGCGCAGCGCGACCGCGTTGACCGCGAAGACGATGTCCTCGACCACCTGGTAGCCCAGCCCGATGAGCGCGCCGTAGACCATGCCGTCGAGCACGCTGTTGATCTGTTTGCGGGCCACCAGCACGATCATCACCACGCCGAGCGCCTTGAGCAGCTCCTCGATGGTCGGCCCGGCGATGGCCGAACCCCAGGTCGCGGCGAAGGCGGGCGAGACGAGCTTGGCGATCAGGTCGTGCGCGGCCTGGGTGCCCGGGATGGCCGCGGTGGTGGCCACCGCGCCGCCCCAGGCGAACGCGGTCGCCATGAGCAGCGGCGGTTCGCGTTCGAGGAAGTCCATGGACGCGATGAACAGCCAGAACGGCACGGCGTACAGGGCGAACAGGAGCACCGCCGAGGTGGTGGCGACGGGGAACCGGGCCATGTCGGCGCGCAGGATCTCCAGCAGGCGCACCACCCCGGCCAGCATGATCAGGCCGAGCAGCCAGAACGCCGGCAGCTGGAGCGACTTGAGCGCACGCGCCGCGCGGGGCGTCGGGCGTACGGAGAAGCGCCAGCGCCGCCCGCCCGAGCGGCCCGCGACCGTCACCGGACACCGCCGTACCGGATGGAGCTGATCGAGTCGTCGATGCCGGCGAGTTCCCGCTGCAGTTCGAGCTGGGCGCCGCTCACGGTGACCTCGATGGACCGTCCGTCGGCGAGGAACACGGCGTACCGCCCGCACCGGCCCGGGGCGGTGTACCCGCCGGCCAGTCCGGCCAGCCCGCTGGCCGTGTCGACGGCGCCCTCGTCGCCGGTGACCTGGTAGCCCTGCGTCGCCTTGATCTTCGTACGGAGCCGGTCCGCCGCCTCCGCGATCTGCCCCCCGAACGGCTGCACCACGATCGCGTAACGCACGTCGCCGACCAGGAACAGCACGGCGGCACGCTCCTCCCCCGGACGGGTCTTGCTGGCGTCGACCCGGGCGCCCGGCGGCGGCTGGACGCTGACGCCCGCGCCCACCTCGTACAGCCGCCCGGCCAGCGAGCGGTCGGTCGGCACCGCCCGGTTGATGGCCGGCAGCCCGAAGACGACCAGCAGCAGGGCAGCGAGAACCGCTGCCCCTCCCAGCAGGTTCCGCACCAGCCGATGGGCGACCATGGTCCGACCGTAGTCGGGCATAGAACTTGAATGCTGCTATATCGACTAACCCCGCGGTCGCCGGTCGGCACTTTGACGGTGCGCACCGTCGCCTACAGGATGAGTGAATGACCGGACGGGTGATCAACCGGCGGGAACAGCACAAACAGCACACCCGCGTGGCCCTGGAGGACGCGGCGCTGGCGCTGTTCGCGCGGCAGGGCTACGAGCAGACCACGGTCGAGGAGATCGCCGCCGAGGCCGGCGTCTCCGTGCGCACCTTCTTCCGCTACTACTCGTCCAAGCAGCATGTGCTGTTCGGCGACGTCGCCCACGAGCGCGTCGACCGGATGCGGCGCGCGCTGGCCGCCCGCCCGGCCGCCGAGGCGCCGCTGGAGTCCGTCCGCGCCGTGCTGGACGAGATCGACGTCACCGACGAGGCCGACCTCGCCCAGATCCGGGCCCGGCTGAGCCTGCTCAACACGCAGCCGTCCCTGCTCAGTGCCTACCTGGTGATCAGTGAGGAGCTGCGCGGGCTGGTCGGCGCCTTCGTCGCGGCGCGCTGCGGGGTGCCCGCGGCGCATCCTTACCCGCTGCTGGTCGCCGGGGCGGCCCAGGCCGCCTGGGACAGCGCGCTCTGGTCCTGGGCCGCCGGGCACAGCCCGGACCTCGCCGGCGTACGCCGTTCGGCGTTCGCGCAGCTCACTGTGGGTATTCACCCACCGGGGTGAAAGGGGCATACCACCCCGCTGGTCATCACATTCCGGTAACAGCCGTCACCACCTGCGAACCCGCGCCCTGTCGTCTCAACTCATACAGAAGTTGAAGCGCAAACGATCAGGGAGGCGTCATGCTGGCACGTCGGCGGGCCTATAGCGCGAAAGGCCTGTTGACTGCCGCCGCGGCGGCAGCGCTGATCTCGACGACGCTCCTGGTCGGGTTGGCAAGCTACAGCGGGGCGGTGATCGAGGCGGGCGGCCGGGCGGCCGTCGCCGCGGCCCCGCCGGACGAGCGCGCCGTGGAGGTGCGCCTGCCGTCCCGCGCCGGAGGCAGCGGCTGGTCCACCAGCGGCGGCGAGGTCAGCAAATCCTTCTCGGCACAGACCTGGGCGGAGACCGACGCGAAGCTGCGCGCCAGCTTCGCCGCCCGCTTCGGTGACGCCGATCTCACCGTGTCCTCCGCCGGATACGCCAGCGGCCTGCGGTTCACCGGTGACACCGGCGCCGCCACGCCCGACAGCTACGGCGTCGTGTACGCCCGCGTCATGTTCCTCGACGAGCTGGCCGAGCACGCCCACCTGGTCTCCGGCACCTGGCCGGCGGCTGGAGCGAACCCGGCCCAGGTCGTCGTGGGCGAGGCCGCGGCGCAGGCGCTGGACCTGCAGGTCGGCGACGAGATCCCGCTCGCCAACGGCATCACCAAGAAGGACACGCGGGTCACCGTCAGCGGAGTCTTCGCCGCCGACCGCACCGAGGACCCGTACTGGCTGCTGGTGCCCGAGATGGCCGAGGGCGTCGAGGCCGGACGCAGCACGTACGGGCCGCTCGTGCTGCCGCGCGAGGACTTCTTCGCCAGCTGGTCCTACCTCGGCAACAGCGGCTGGGTGGTGACGCCGGACCTGTCCCGGGCCGAGCCGTCGCAGCTCGCGGCCGCCCGCGTGGCGGCGAGCACCCTGCACGAGGTGCCCAAGGAGCTGGGTTACGGCGACGGCGGCCAGGCGGGATCGCACCTGGAACGGCTCGTCGAACGGATCCAGCAGGCCAGCCTCGTCGGACGGTCGGACCTGCTCACCCCGCAGCTGCTCATCTCGATCCTGGGCGGATACGCGCTGCTGCTGCTCGCCGCACTGCTGACCGAGGGCCGTCGGCCGGAGACGGCGCTGCTGCGCGCCCGCGGGGCGTCCCGCGGGCAGCTCGCCGGGCTGGCCGCCCGCGAGGCGCTGCTGATCGCCGCGCCCGCCGCCGTGCTCGCCCCCCTGCTGATCGGCCCGCTGCTCGGCCTCGTCAAGCGGCTGCCCGCGCTGCGCTCTGTCAGCGTGCACCTGGAGGCCGGGATCACCCCGACCACCGTCGCCGTCGCCGTCGCCGCCGGACTGGGCTGCGTACTGGCGATGCTGCTGCCGGCCATGCGCAGTGGCGGCACCTATGTCGCCGACCTCGCGGCCCGCTCCCGGCCGAGCCGCGTCGCCGCGGCCCAGCGCACCGGCCTCGACCTGGCGCTCATCGCCTTCGCCCTGCTGGCCTGGTTCCAGCTGCAGCAGTACGACTCACCGCTGTCCGGCGTCGCCGGGCAGCTCGGCATCGACCCGCTGCTGGCCGCGGCCGGTCCGCTCGGCGTGCTCGCCGGCGCGGTGCTCGCTCTGCGCCTGCTCCCGCCGCTGACCAGGCTGCTGGAGCGGCTGGTCGACCGCCGCCCGTGGTTCGCCGCGCAGCTGGGCGTCTGGCAGGCCGGGCGCCGACCGCACGCCGGCCCCGTGCTCCTGCTGGCGCTGAGCGTGGCGGTCAGCACGCTGGCCTGGACACTTGCCGCGACCGCCCGGCAGTCGCAGATCGACCAGGCGGACCACACCACCGGAGCGGACCTGAGGCTGGTCGAGACCGCCTGGTCGGTGCCCCCGATGCGGGTGGACCAGGTCATGGCGCTGCCCGGTGCCGTCGCGGCCCTGCCCGCCTGGCGGACCCGGATGGACACCGGCGAGAAGGCCACGCCGACCACGGTGCTCTCGCTCGACAGCGCGGCCGCCGGCGACGTGCTGCGGCTGCGGTCCGACCTCGGTGACGCGCCCGCGCTGCTGGCCGCCGGTGCCGCGGAGAGCCGCCGGCAGCCGGGCCTGGAGCTGCCGGCCGGTACCACGGCGCTGCGCGGCTCCGTGCGCGTGACCGTGGTGGACGGCGAGACGAAGACGACCAGGGACTTCCTCGCCCAGCCCCGGGAGGCGACCGTCGCGCTGCTCACCGACGTGCACGGCGCAGTCCACCGGGTGCCGCTGGCCGGCGGGACCGGCACGGATGCCCACGCCTTCGAGGTCCCGGTGCCGCGCACCGCGGGGATGCGGCTGACCGGCTTCGCCGTGGAGGGGCAGGACATGCTGCTGGGCGTGCCGATCACGTGGCAGCTCAGCGACCTCGCGACGGTAGGCGAGGGCGGCATGGCGACGCCGCTGAACTTCGACGGCGCGGGCGACTCCGCCTGGGGCCTGCCCGCCACGACCGCGACCGTGCAGGCGTCGGTCAAGGGCAACGCCGCCCGGGTCGAGCTGATGAGCTTCGGCTCCCCCGGTGAGTACCCGCGCTACTCGTTCACGCTGCGCCAGCAGGCCACCCCGGTCGTCGTCCCGGCGCTGGCCACCGCCGAGGCGCTGGCGTCACTGCACACCGAGGTCGGCGCAACGCTGACCATCCCGCTGTGGGGCAGCCCGACCGACGTGCACATCGTCGGGCAGCTCACCGCACTGTCCGGTGACGTGGACCAGGCCGCGCTGCTGCTCGACATGCCGGCACTGAGCACCCAGCTCCTGCAGACCGGCTGGCGGCCGCCCAGCGTCACCGAATGGTGGGTGCAGACCGACCCGGCGACGCATGCACAGGTCGCCGCCGCGGCAGCCCCGCTGCCCAACATGCAGGTGATCGACCGGCTGGCGCTGGCCGTGCACGCCGCGGACGACCCGTTCGGCGTCGGCGCCCGGATCGCCCTGTTCATCGCCGCGCTCGGCGCGATCGGGCTGGCCCTGGTCGGCGTGGCCGTCGACGTGCGGGCGACCGCCCGGCGGCGGGTGGCCGAACTGGCCGTGCTCAACACGCTCGGCGCCACCCCGCGCCTGCTGGCCCGCGCTCTGATGATCGAGCAGGCCTTCCTGGCCGGGCTGGGCGTGGCGGTCGGCCTGCTGGTGGGCCTCCTGGTCGCCCGGACGACCGGCCCACTCGTCATCCTCACCCCGAGCGCGAGCCGTCCGGTGCCGCCCGCGCTCACCACGACGGACTGGCTGCCCGTACTGGGCACGGCCGCCATCCTGCTCGCCCTCACCCTGGTGATGGCCGGGCTGGTGGCCACCACCATGCGGCAGCGGCTGGCCGCGGCCCAGCTGCGGATCGGAGCTGACCGGTGAAACGTTGGATCGCCCGGGTACGGGCCACGACCGGGCCGCTGGCGCTGCTCGGCACGCTGACACTGCTGGCCGGGATCCTGGTGGTCGGCGCGCCCCGGATGGCGAACCGGCTCACCGACGCGGGTCTGCGCAACGACATCTCCCAGCTGTCCTACACCGCCCGGGACCTCACCTACCGCGGAGTCAAGGAGCAGGGTGACAACTGGCGGCCCGGCGGCCGGTTGGTGGACCAGGAGGAGCTGTTCTATCCCGCGCTGCGGGAGCGGATCGAGGCGTCCTGGTGGGCGGTGACGACCTCGATCGAGAAGTCCTGGGTGACCGGCACCGGCCTGCCGGCCAAGCGGGACGGGGTGCGGTTCAGCATCCGGGCCGGCAGCGGCCTGGAGGAGCAGGTCGACCTCGTCGAGGGCCGCTTCCCGGCCACGCGGGTGGACGAGGGTCCGATCGAGGTGGTGATCACCGAGTGGAACGCCGACAAGCTCGGGCAGCGGGTCGGCAGCACCTTCAAGTTCAACGACCTGGTGCCGGTGAAGGTCGTCGGCATCGTCCGGCCGCACGACGAGAACGGCACGTACTGGGAGCCGGTGCCCTACGCGCTGCGGGCGTACCTGCCCAACGACGACGGCGACCCGTGGCGGGCGGTGGTCTTCTCCGACGAGCCGGGTCTCGAGCAGCTGACGAACCTCGTCGACATCATCTACGAGTGGCGCTACCGGGTCGACACGGCGCGGCTCGACATGGGCGTGCTGCCCGACATGGTGGAGGCGGTCAGCGTGGCCCGGCGGCAGGGGCTGAACAGCTCCCTGCTGACCAGCCTCGACTCCCAGCTGGCGAAGTTCGCCGACCAGGCCCGTGCGGGTGCGGCGCTGCTGGCCGTCGTGCAGGTGGGCGCGCTGATCACCCTGGCCGGGCTGGTGCTGCTGGCGGCCCGGGTGGCCGTCGCGCGGCGGCGATCCGAGTTCGCGCTGCTGCGGGCGCGGGGCGGTGCCATCGTGACCATCGGCTCGTACACCCTGCTGGAGTCCCTGCTGGTGGTACCCGCGGCGGTGGTCGGCGGGCTGCTCGGCGCGGCGGTGCCGGGACGGCCCGCACTCACCTGGCCGATCCTGGTGGCGTTCACCGCGCTGGCGGCGCTGGCCGTGCCGGTGATGACCATGCGGACGGCGTACGACGCCTCCTTCTCGGGTGAACGCTCCGACATGGCTGTGGCCCGGGTGGGCCTGAAGCGGCGGACCGCCGAACTGAGCCTGCTGGTGCTGGCCGGGCTGGGCGTGTGGCTGCTGCGCGAGCGCGGGCTCAGCAGCGCGGACGGCGTGGACGTCTACCTGGCCGCGGTGCCGGCGCTGCTGGCCGGTGGCGCGGCGGTGGCGATGGTGCGGCTGGTGCCGCCGGTGGTGGGCCGGCTGGGCCGGCTGTCCGCCCGCGGTCGCGGCGCGGTGAACTTCCTCGGCCTGTCCCGGGCGGGGCGCACCGCGGGCGCGGTCATCGGGCCGGTCGCGGTGCTCGTCGTCGCGGTCAGCACGGCGGTGTTCAGCGTGGCGGTGGCGGGCACCATCGACGAGGGCCGCGACAGGTCCACCGACCTGCACATGGCCGCCGACATGAAGGTCGACGGCTACTACTTCGACGACAAGACCCAGACCGAACTGGCCGCGGTGCCCGGCGTCGAGGCCGTCACCCAGTACATGGCCGACGGGGCCAGCGACCTGGTGGTCGATCAGAAGCGGCTCGGCTCGGTGTACGCGCTGGTGCTCGACGGGCAGGCGTACGCGCGGGTGGTCGCCGCCTCGGATGTCGACATCACGCCGCCGAAGGTGTTCACCGACGCCGTGCCCGGCTCGCCGGTGCCCGCGCTGGTCTCCCCGGGCGTCGCCAAGCTGCTGGGCGCCGACCACGGCACCGTCTCGCTGCGCGGCCGGAACTACGACTTCCGCGTCGCGGCGGTGGTGGACGGTTTCCCGCCGATCGCCAACGGCGCGTCGAACTTCGTCGTCGTGCCGTGGCAGGCCGTCCCGGCCGAGGCGCAGCAGGCGCTCAACCCGAACGGGTTCCTGCTGGCCGGCGACCCCGATCCGGAGCAGGTGCGCAAGGTCGGTGACGCCGGCCAGGAGCGCTGGGCAAGCGAGGGCTTCCGGCCCCGCGCCTACGAGTCGGTCACCGAGGTGACGACATGGGAGCAGGCCCGCGCGGAGCTGGACAAGTCGAGCATCAACGCGGTGGTCAGTTTCGCGTACGGCATCGGCGCGGGCGCCGGTGTGGCGCTGGCGCTGCTGGCCATCGCCTTCGCAGTGGTCTCCGGGGCACGCGGTCGGGGCACGGTGCTGTCGCGGCTGCGGACGATGGGCCTGTCTCGGGGTCAGGGCCGCCGTCTGCTGCTGGTGGAGCTGATGCCGGTGGTGACCGTCGCGGTGCTGACCGGCGCGGTGGTGGGCA